>JAYUAJ010000405.1:0-18429 GCA_043741375.1 Hyphomicrobiaceae bacterium
ACCGATTCTTTCGGCCTTGATGCCGATAGAGCCCGGTCCTTGCATGTCGATGGTTGCGCTGGAGATGACGGTCACCTTGCCGCCGTTGCCGCCGTTACCGGCGACGCCGCTGTCGGCCGGCGAGCCGCTGTCCGCTTGAACAAGCATCTCACCGCCAAAACCACCCGCGCCCGCGCTTCCAGCGGCGCCGCCACGGCCTCCCTTGCCACCCAAGCTGCCAGCATAGATTCCGATTCCGCCGTTACCGGTACCAAGTATCTTGCCTGAGGCCGTGACGTCGACCGCTCCGCCGTCTCCACCCGAGCCGCCGTCTCCGCCCGCTCCCGCCGCGCCACCGTTACCGCCCACACTATTTGTATTTGCGCCAGCAGCGCCGTTACCACCATTACCGCCACGGCCACCCTTGCCGCCTTTGCTGACCGCACGGATGCCGGCGCTGTTAGACCCGGCGACGGTCAAATTGCCGCTTGAGTTCACTACGATGTCGCCCCCGGCACCCCCAGCCCTTCCCGGTCCGCCGGCCACGCCGGTTGCACCTGGCATTGAGCTTTGGCCCTGGGATATACCACCAGCGCCGCGCACGCCCTTAGATATGACGTTGATGCCATCGACGGCGTTTTCGCCACCGGCTAGGCTCGCCAGGATGTCGCCGGTGTTGAGGACCGTGATGGCGCCCTTGCCGCTGACCACGATGCCCGCCGATGGGTTCCGGGAACTCCCAGACCCGTCCGACGTGACCGTGATGTTGCTGGACGACGTAATGTCGATATCGCCGGCGCCGCCTGTGACTTTGATCCCCGAGAAGCTGCCGCGGCTGTAGCCGCCGCTCAACACCGTGATGTCGCCCTTGGAGTCCAGGACCAGAGCGTTATCACCGCTGGATTGGAACTGGATGCCGTTGGCGTCATTGACCCAAATGCCGCTCGGTCCACCGCGCGTTCCAGTCGTGTCGCTGTTCAGCGTGAACACCTCGGCGGCTCTGGACCCCTTGCTATCGACGTACGGATTGAAAGAGATGCCTGGGTGATCGGAGATCGGATTGATGCTGGTGCCGATCGATGCCGTCAGCTTCTCGACCACCAGCTTGGAGCCGCCCGAGACGTACACACCCTCGGACTGATCGCCCGTGCAGGTCGTCGTCTGGCCGTCGGCCACACAGCTGCCCTGCATCGACGGCTGCGCCTCCGCAGCACCACCCATCGCCGGAGCCAGCGCCAGCACGCTCGCCATCAGCAGCTTGCGCCGCAGCGACCGCTTGCCCGGTTCGAGCGCAATGATCGCGTTGTTCGTCCTGGTGGTCCCAGCCATTGTCGTATGCCCCGCAAGTTGCTGCTTATCCATTGCCTCCGGGCCTCAAGGGCCGGTTCGGCAAGCGCACGGCAAAGCGGAACGAGAGGCTAGGCGCCTCGGCGTTAACGATGAATTAACCTACTGATTCGGAGTACAACTTCAGGGCGAGTGCATGCAATTGTGCGTATCTGTGTCTTCCACGCAACGGCACCGGTATGTGCTCCTTGGCAATCGATGGCCACGCACCCACTGACACGCCGCGATTCGCTTCTCCCATGGGGAGAACGGATCGTACTGAGCCCTTGGCAGACATCATTGAATATGCTGCATAGCTGGCTTTGGGATTACGGGTGAGGGTGTCCATGCTGCTCGGCGTAAGAGTCTTTATCGGCGTGGTGTTCGGCCTGATCGGCCTGTCGTTCCTGGCCGTAACTGGGGCGCTGATCTACGAGTATCGCGTGGTGGAATGGTTCCCGATCGCGACCTTCTACAGCCACCTGTTCATCTTCTTCCCGATCTTTGGCATCGTCGCGATCTGCGCGTTTTACTTCCCGGCCGTCGTGTTTCTGGACATGTACTGGCGGCACGTTCCGGGCGGCAAGATCCGCTTCATGATCGGCGCGGCCTTTGTGGCAGCCCTGTCCTGGGGCATTTCTCATGTGATGTTGCAGGGCACGCAGCGGTCGCTGTTTGAAGTTCCGGTGGAACGGCTGCTTGCCGACGTTGGCGATCCGCCAAATTGCAATGGCGGAACAACTCCGTGCCTGAGGCTGCCGGGGCTCACCGGCCTCAAGAACGTGCGCCGCATGAGCCAGCGCCGCGTCGGCCTCAGCGATCTGGTGCGCAATTGCAACCCAGATCCCTTGATCGAAGCGATTCCGGAGCGCCAGCCCAAGCGCTACTGTTTTGTGTCAACTGCGGCCACGTCCTCGCCGATTCTCACCACCGACGCCGAGTGCTGCCAGGCGCAGCGGGCCTACATGGCCGCGACCAACGAGGATTCGCAGCAGACGCGCTCGCTGACCGGGTACATTCAGGGCTGGACGCTGGGACTGAAGGTCTTCTTCCTGCTCACGCTGGTGGCCATCAGCGCCATGTTGGCGCTGCGCCGCCGCCGTCTGGAGCAGCACTACCGCGAGCACATGGGCGCGATCGAAAAGGGCGTTCTGATCGGCGCTGTAGCGATGCTGTTCTTCCCGGTCATGAACCACGCCTTCTTGCAGTCGGCGGCCATGCTGGACGTGGCGGGCGGCAGCAACAATTATCGGGGCCCGGCGCCGTTCATCAGCTTCATCTTCGGGGCCTGGGCGCTGACGCTGCTATTCTTCTTTTACCGCCGCCGCGACAAGCAGATGGAGTTCTTGGGACGGATCGGCGGTGTGGTCGCCTCGGGCATCGCCATCCTCAAGTACGACCTGATCATCTCGTACTTCGTGCGCTATGCGGGTTCGGGCGCCAGCCCGACCGACATCTGGGTGTTGGCAGCAATCGCCGCGGCCCTGCTGCTGATGCTGGCCATGAAAACCGATGAAGAGTTTGTCGGCGCCAAGATTTTCGGTGCGGTCGCCGCTGCCAAACTCGCGACCGACGCCATGTCGGCAGCCCGGCAAGGCCAGGGCGGCACGCGGATGTCAGATGCCCCGCCTTTGCCCGATTTCGATCCCCCCGGCAATCAGAAATAGAGGGGGCAGAAATGAAACGGGGCCGGCGTGTGCCGGCCCCAATCTCACCTAGCCGCCTGGCGCCTACGTCAAGGCTGCGGCGGCCATGCCTCACTCGTCAATTACATGGCGGACGTTGGTGGTTTATGAGTTGCAGGACCTGCCAGGCCCGCCACTCAGAGAGCCGAAGCGCTCCGTCGGTACAGGGACGTGTTTCCGTGCGAAGCCTCGTAGAAACCTCAGACCAACGCTTCAGCATAGGACGGCTCCATCGAAAGAGGTCAATGGACTCAACGCCAACTCGCAACACCATGAACGCGCTACAAATCGGTCGCCGCACGTGATTGCACGGCGTGATAGGATGATAACTGACTTTTGCGACGATTCTGCGCCGTAACTGTGCGGCTGCTTAACAGCGAATGAAGTCCGGGCGTCAGCCCGCTCCCGTCCCAGCCGGCATTAGATAGCGATCTCAACGTCATATCGCCAATGCTAACAGATTCGTTGGCGCGCAGTACCGATAACCTCAAGGCGCAACGGGCATCGCCTCCATGCCGGTCGCTTGCGGGTTCAATCAGTGCGCCGGCAACTCGGCGACCTTGTTGGCCGATTGCACCGCTTTCTGTACCTTTTCGAAGGCGCGCACCTCGATTTGGCGGATGCGTTCGCGGCTGACGCCATGCTGCTCTGACAACTGTTCCAGAGTTGCCGGATCGTCGCGCAGCCGGCGCGCCTCGAAGATTTCGCGCTCGCGGTCGTTGAGGCCTGTCATGGCCTTCCTCAGATAGGTTTTACGGCGCGACAGTTCCTCGGTCTCGACCAGCACGGTTTCCTGGCTTTCCGCCGGGTCGACCAGCCAGTCCTGCCATTCGGCGCCCTCGCCGTCCGCGCGCATGGGCGAGTTGACCGAGAGGTCGCCCGACAGGCGCCGGTTCATCGAGATGACGTCTTCCTCGGGCACCGCCAGCTTGTGGGCGATGGCCGCGACCTGGTCGGGACGCATGTCGCCGTCCTCCAGCGCCTGCACCTGGTTCTTGGCCTTGCGCAAGTTGAAGAACAGCTTCTTCTGCGCCGCCGTGGTGCCCATTTTTACCAGGCTCCACGAGCGCAGAATGTACTCCTGGATCGAGGCGCGGATCCACCACATGGCGTAGGTGGCCAGGCGAAAACCCTTGTCGGGGTCGAACCGCTTGACCGCCTGCATCATGCCGACGTTGCCTTCCGAAATCACCTCGCCGATCGGCAGTCCGTAGCCGCGATAGCCCATGGCGATCTTGGCGACCAGACGCAGATGCGAGGTGACCATTTTCTGCGCCGCCTCGGGGTCCTCATGCTGCTGCCAGCGCTTGGCGAGCATGAATTCCTCGTCCGGCGTCAGCATGGGAAACTTGCGAATTTCAGCGAGATATCGCCCCAAACCCGTACCGCCGGATTGAATGACCGGCATGTTGTTGTTGGCCAAGATCAGTGCTCCCTCGTTTGACGGTCGCCAAACACCAGTAACCACGGAGCGTGGTCGCTGAAAACGCACAAGACGATGAAGACCCCGTGATGCGCGCAGGCACAACTCAGAGCGCGCGCAAAGCGTTCCATAGTGCAGCGATATCAAATGGGAGAGGGCTCTCGAATTGCAAGGGCTTGCCCGTGCGCGGGTGCTCAAAGCCGAGTGAGGTGGCGTGCAGCCCCTGCCGGTTCAGCGCCTCAAGGGCGGCCATTTGCGGCTTAGACAGCCGCGATTTGCTGGCGGAAAAGCCTGTCCCGTAGGTGGCGTCGCCCAAAAGCGGATGGCCGATATGCGCCATGTGCACGCGGATCTGGTGCGTCCGGCCGGTCTCCAGCACGCAACGCACGAGGCTGGCGAGTGGGCGGTTGCCGGGACCGGGCGCCGTCTCTAGCACTTCATAATGCGTCGCCGCCGCCCGCCCCTGTTCGCCCGTCAGCACGGCCATGCGCGTCCGGTTGGTGGATTTGCGCCCGATCTGAGTGGCGATTCGTCCTGAGCGGGGGCTCGGCTCGCCCCAGACCACCGCGAGATAGGCACGCTCCATGCGTCCGTCCGAGCCATGGGACGCGAACTGCTCGGAGAGCGATTTGTGGGCCGCGTCAGTCTTGGCGATCACAAGGAGTCCGCTGGTGTCCTTATCCAGCCGGTGCACGATGCCCGGCCGTCGCGCCCCGCCGATGCCGGCGAGGCTGTCGCCGCAATGGGCAATCAGCGCATTCACCAGCGTGCCCTCGGCATGGCCGGCGCCCGGATGCACCACCAGCCCCGCAGGCTTGTCCAGCACCAGCAGCGAGGAGTCTTCGTAGACGATGTCGAGCGGGATGGCTTCTGGCAGCGGTACGGCCGGCTCCGGCGGTGGCGTCTGCAACTCGTAGCGCGCCCCGGGTTTGACCTTGTGCCCGGGCTCGCCTATCGCTGTGCCATTCTCGCGCACATGCCCGGCCCGGATCAGCGCCTGCAGGCGGGTGCGGCTCATGTCGGGCAATTTTGCCTGCAGCAGCCGGTCGAGGCGGATGCCGGCGTCGGCGGTCCCGGCCACGAGCGAACGCGGGCGATCACCGGCAGGTTCTACGGGAGCGGAAGCAGTCGTCATGGTGGATCAACAACGCGATGCGGGCGGCTATACGCCGGGGCAGATCAGGACCCTGAAGATCGCCATCGGCATCATGACGGCGGCAATCCTTCTCGGTCTGGCGGTTCTGGTGCTGACCATCGCCTATCGCGCTGCGGGCGGCAAGCGCTCCGCCAGCGCGGGAACGGACGCAGCGGTCGATTTGGCGGCCCTCTATCCGGCCGCAGGTCCGATCGCACAAGCCAAGCTGCCTCCGGGCGGCCGCGTGGTCTCGGTTTCGGCGTGGGGTGAGCGGCTCGTGCTGGTGGTAGAGGACGCGGGCGGATCGAGTCTGCTGACGCTCGACCCGAAGTCTGGCCGTATCGAGCCCTTGGCGCGCCTGGCAGCGCAGCCTTGGTGACACACCTACCTGCGACTCTGCGACTGTGGGCAATACAAACATTGAGCTTGCGCCAACATTCAATTATCCTCCGCAAAAATAGTCGCGGGGAGTGTTATGGCTGCTGGTAATGAGTTGAAGTATCGCGCGTTCCTGTGCAGTGGGTATGGTGATGAAAACGCGGCGACCTGGCTGTTGCGCCGCATCAAAAGCTACGCGCTCGATGCCGATATTGCGACGCGCAGCAAAATGCCCGGACCAAAGGATGCTTCCGGTCGGGCAAAGCTGAAACCTATTTATCCCTCGCGCTACCTGTCGATGAGCGGCAGTTCGCTGCCGAGCGAGGTCCTCGCGGCGCTCGATAATTCCGCGTCCCTGGTCGTGGTGTGCACGTCGATGGCGGCGGGAGACCGCTCGGTCGCCGAGGTTGTGCGTCATTTCAAGTTCCGGCATCCCGACCGGCCCATCATCCCGGTTGTTCCGGATAAGGCCGCCGGCACCGGCCTTCCGCCCGCCTTGCGTTTCGCGCTGAACCCGGACGGAAGCGTCGGCCGCGAGCCGATCTCGGTGACAGCGATTGACCTGCGCGAGAGCGCTGATGGCAAATCCTACGGCATGGCCAAAGTGGCCGCCGGGCTGCTGGGTCTGGGCGACGCTACTCCGCTCTATCGCCGGGCGCACGTGCGCGAGTCGCAGCGCAGCCGCTGGACCTGGACGACCACTTTTGCCGCCCTGGCGCTGGCCCTTGGTGGCGCTACCGTATGGGGCGAGACCAACCGCGAGCAGGTTGCCGTGGCGCTGGCAACGGCCGCCAGCCAATCCAAGCTCGCGGCGGAACAAACAGCGGCCGTTGAAGCCGGCCACAAGGCCGTGGCCGAGCTGCAAGGGCTCGGCGACCTGAAGGGCCAGGCGGCGCAACTGCGCCAGGCGGCGGTCGACCAGGAAAAAATGATCGTTCAGCTGCGCGGCGCCCTGGAGAAGGCGCGGCAAGTTGCCCTGGCGCCAAAGTCAGATCCCGGCGCTGAACTGGCGCAAAAGGCTCTGATTGCCAAACTCCGGGCTGACATCGATGACCAACGCAAAGCGACCGAGGTTCAGAGCCGCCTTGCCGAACAGCGGCGCAAGGAGTCCGAACAGCAGCGGCTTGCGACGGCCAGTCAGCCGGGCACCATTGAGGCGCTCCGCAGGTCGTTCGACGATCAACGCAAAGCGATCGCCGTTCAAAGCGGACTTGCCGAACAGCGGCGAATGGAGGCCGAGCAACTGCGTCTCGCCTCGGCCGATCAATCCGGCCTGGTGGAACGGTTGCGCAAAGAAATCGACAGCCAGCGCAAAGCGACGGAGACGCAAGCCGCGACCGCCGCCGAACAGCAGGCCCTGGCGCTGCGGTTGCGCGGCGAGTTGGACATCCAGCGCAAGGCGACCGACATCCAGAATGGCTTGGCCGAACAGCGGCGCAAGGAAGCCGAGCAGCAGCGGCTGGTTGCGGCTGACCAACTGGCTCTCGTCGAGCGACTTCGCAAGGAGCTGGACGATCAGCGCAAAGCAACCGAGGTCCAGGCCAGTCTCACAGCCCAGCGAGTTGCCGAAGCCGACGGCTTGCGCAAGGGCGCGGAGGATCTAAAGGCGCTGGCAGCACGGCGCGGGCAGGACGCCGCCCAACAGGCCGATGCCGAGAAACTTCAGATGGACGCGGACAGGCGCCTGGCGGCAGTCGATGAGAACGCCGACGCCCTCATTCTCACCATGCTTCAGTCCATGCACGGCCACCCCGATCTGATCGGGTCGGTCAGCGACAGCCTCCTCAGTTCCATCGAAAAGCGCGCGGATGAACGTATCGACACCCGCTCGACGTCGCCCGACGGCCTGCGCCGGCAGGGCGCCATTTTCGACGATCTCGCGGCGCTCTATGCTTCGCGCAACAAAGGAGCCGGCCAGGAACGTGCGGTTCGAAGGTCGATCGATGTGTCCTTGCGTCTGGCCGAAGCTGACAAAGGCAGTCCGGATGCCCTGGCCAGACTGGCCGGTTCTTACACCCGGTCCGGCGACTTGCAGGTTGCGCAAAGCAGCTTGGCGGACGCAGCCAGGTCGTATCAGGCTGCCGCGTTCCTGCGCGAACGCGTTGCCAGTGCCGATGCGCAAAGCGCCGATGCGCAGCGCTCTCTCTCCATCGCCTACCAGACTTTGGGCGGCCTGCGGGCGAAAACCAAGGATACCTCGGGAGCACTCGCATCTTACAAATCAGCCTTGACGGCCGCCTTGCGGTTGCCGGAGCCAGCGGTCAGCGAAACGGACCATGTCCGGGTACTGATTGCGCTGCATCGCACCCTGATCGGGCTCGGCGACGATCCCACGGCGCACCGGGGCGAGATCCTGAAACTGTTCCAGGATTTGAAAGCTCGCGGGGTCGCTACACCGTCAATCAAGGGCCTGTCCGGGCCAAAGCTGGCTAGCGCTCCTGTGCTTATTCAAGCCGACACTGCCGCGCCGGTTGCAAAGCGCAAGCGCAGGGCCCTGCGCAAAGCGGTGCCCGCCGACACCACCTCATTGCTTTTTGGGGGATGATCCTTTGCATCGCCGTGCAGGCGCCAGCTGAAAGCAGGCAGCGATCTTGCTTGCCCGCTGGCCATGGATGTGGCTATAGACCTCGCGCGAGCAATGCCCCGTTCGTCTAGTGGCCTAGGACACCAGCCTCTCACGTTGGGTACACGAGTTCAAATCTCGTACGGGGCGCCATTTGCTATGACTGCGCAACCCCCTCAGATGGCATCAGCGTCGCACTCACCTCGCGCACTGTTGCGCTCGCTCTTTGATGCCGCAGTCGCCGCCGCCGACCCCGCGTTGACGGTGGCGCGGCATCTGCCGGCACCCCCAAAAGGGCGCACCATCGTGGTTGGTGCCGGCAAGGCGTCGGCGGCCATGGCGGCGGCCCTTGAGCAGGCTTGGGCTGGTCCCCTCGAAGGCCTGGTTGTGACGCGTTACGGCTACGGCATCGCTTGCCAGCAGATCGAGATCGCGCTCGCTGCTCATCCTGTTCCCGATGCTGCTGGAGAAGCTGCCGCCCACCGCATGCTGGACCGTGTGCGCGGGTTGACGGCCGACGACCTGGTCATCGCCCTGATTTCTGGCGGCGGATCGGCATTGCTGCCACTGCCGGCGCCCGGTCTCACGCTTGCTGACAAGCAGGCCGTCAATCGGCTGCTTCTCGCCTCGGGTATACCGATCCACGACATGAACGTTATCCGTAAGCATCTGTCGGGCATCAAGGGCGGGCGGCTGGCCAAGGCGGCCGCGCCCGCACGCGTCGTGACGCTTGTAGTCTCGGATATTCCGGGCGACGACCCTGCTCTGGTTGCCTCGGGGCCGACGCTGCCCGATGATCGGGGGCCCGAGGATGCCAGGGCAATCATCACGCGTTACGGGCTGCAGCTGCCGCCGGCTGCCGCCGCTTGGATTGCCGGCGACTATTGTGGCGCGCCGCGTCCGGACGATCCGGCTTTCGCGCGAAATGCGGTTCACCTCGTCGCTTCCGCAGCCATGTCGTTGCGCGCCGCCGCCGATCTTGCGCAGGCACAAGGGATCCGCGCCCACATTCTATCGGATGCCATTGAGGGTGAGGCGCGCGATGTCGGGGCCGTCCATGCCGCCCTAGCGCGCGAGATGGCGACCCGAAACCAGCCTTTCCAGCGGCCTGCAATGATCCTGTCTGGCGGAGAGACAACCGTGTCTCTGGGCGGCGCTGCGCCCGGCAAGGGCGGCCGCAACAGCGAGTTCCTGTTGTCCTTCGCCAGCAGGGTCGCGGGCCTCGAAGGCGTGCACGCGCTCGCCGCCGATACCGACGGTGTCGATGGCAGCGAAGCGAATGCCGGTGCGTTTGCCGACGGCAGCTCCACGTTACGCATGCGCCAAGCCGGGGTTGATCCGCTCGCAGCGCTCAGCAGGCATGATGCCTGGACAGCCTTCAACGCCATCGGCGATCTGCTGGTAACCGGCCCCACGCGCACGAATGTCAACGATTTCCGGGCTATTTTGGTCGTTTGATCAATCGAACAGACGTGGTCTTACCCGGTCGCTGGTTCACCACGTGCGTTGCCCATGTACTTGAATTGTCCATTGACAGGGCGACCGTCAGCTGGAAAATGGCGGATCGAACCTTGAACCCTCGGCGTTGCGTCGGGTTTGCCCGCCAGTCGGTTCGCAGCGGTTCCGATTGGCCCAATCGAAGGGCCTGCCCGGCCTGCGTCACTGGCGAGAGGCTGCAAATGGCGAAAATGAAATTTCACACGTGGGCGGCGCTCGCTGTTCTTGTGGTATCGGGGATCTGGGTCGCAACTGGGCAATTCTCGTCCGTCGGTAGCGCCATTGGCCGTACCGAGGCGCCGGCCCAAAAGACCGACTCTGCGGCGGCGGCTACCCCTATTTCAACCCTGCGAACGGTCGCCTATGTGAAGCCGGCGTTTGTCGACCACTTCCGCACCATCCGCATTTCCGGGGTCACTCAGGCCGACAAGCGGGTCACGCTGGCGGCCCGCGCATCTGGCGTCATCGCCGCCCTGAACATTCGCAAGGGCGACCGCATCAAGGCCGATGACGTCGTCTTGCGGCTCGATGCCGAGGACAAGGATGCCATGGTCAGGTCCGCCAAGGCTGTGCTGGAACAGCGCCAGACCGAATTCGATGCAACGTCCCTGCTGGTGAAGCGCGGCACCTCGCCCAAGCAGCAGGCCGATACCGCGATGTCGGCATTGATGACCGCGCGCTCGCAGCTGGAACAAGCCGAGGCCGATATCAAACGGTTGGAGGTAAAGGCTCCATTTTCCGGCATAGTCGACAAGGTTGATGTCGAGCAGGGAAGTTACGTCCAGGCCGGCGCGCCGATCGGCGTGTTGTTGCAACTCGACCCCATCGTCGCCTCCGGCGAGGTCAGCGAGCGTGATTTGGCCCAGCTATCCGTTGGTTCGGCCGCAGATATTCATCTGATCTCGGGCGAGACCGTTTCCGGGGTTGTACGCCATATTAGTCGCGAAGCCTCGGCGCAGACACGCACCTTTCCTGTGGAAGTGGCGATCCCCAATCCGAACGGGACCATTCCTTCCGGGATGACTGCGGAGCTCACCTTGCGCGGCGAGAGCACGAAAGCCGTGCAGCTGCCGCGTTCGGTCGTGACTCTGTCCGCCGATGGCGAACTCGGAATCGGTATTCTGAAACCCGATGATACCGTGGATTTTCTCGCCATCGACGTTATCGACGATACCGATCGCGGGCTGGTGCTGGGCGGCGTTCCGGCAGATGCGCGCATTATCATTGCCGGCCAGGACCTGGTCAGCAAGGGCGACAAGGTCAAAGCCGTGGAAGTAGACCCTGCCACCATCGGCAAACTGGCGGAGCAAACCAAAGGGGCGGTGCAATGACCGGCTTGGTTGGCTTTGCAATCCGCAACACGCGCCTGACGCTGTCGGTCCTGCTGTTTTTCCTGGTGGCGGGTGCCCTCGCCTATATTTCGATCGCAAAGGAAGCCGAGCCGGACATCCAGATCCCGATCATCCATGTCAGCTTAGGGTACGCCGGCATTTCGCCCGAGGACAGCGAGCGCTTGCTGCTGCGCCCGATGGAATCGCGCCTGAAGTCGATCGCTGGCATCAAAGAATTGCGCTCGACCGCCTACCAGGGCGGCGGCAACGTCATCGTCGAATTCCAGGCCGGCGCAAACCTCAGCAAGGCGCTCGACGACGTACGCAACAAGGTTTCGGACGCCAAGCGCGACCTGCCCCAAGGCGCCGACGAGCCGAGCGTCAACGAGATCAACATTTCTGAGTTCCCGGTGCTTGTCGTAACCCTATCGGGCAATGTTCCCGAACGGGTCATGACCAAGGCTGCGCGCGAACTTCGCGATCGGATCAAGGACGTGCACGGCGTCTTGAACGCATCCCTGCAAGGTGCGCGCGACGAACTCGTCGAGATGATCATCGACCCGGTGAAGCTCAACTCGTACGGGTTGCGGCTCGATCAGCTGATCCAGGGCATCGGTGCCAACAATTCGCTGGTGGCCGCAGGCGCAATCGAGGGCAAAGAGGGCCGGTATGCGGTGAAGGTGCCGTCGCTAATCGAGACGGCGCAGGATGTGGCGAACCTTCCCGTGGTTGCCGCCGGCAATGCCGTGGTCAAGGCCAAAGACCTGGTCACCGTCCGCTCCACGTTCAAGGATGCCGAGACGATTACGCGGCTTGGTGGCCAACCGGCCATCGCCATCGAGGTTTCCAAGCGCACTGGCGCCAATCTTATCGAGACCGTCGATGCCGTTAAGAAGGTCTCAGGGGAGTTCAAGACCCTGCTGCCCCCCGGCGCCGTTGTTAGCTTCAGCCAAGACAAATCCGTGACCATCCGCGGATTGCTCAGTGATCTGCAGAATTCGGTGATGACCGCCGTTATCCTGGTCTTCATCGTCATCCTGTTCGCGCTGTCGGGTCGCGCCTCGCTGCTGATCGGAATGGCCATCCCCGCCTCGTTCCTGATGGGCATCCTGTTTCTGTCCTTGGCCGGATACACGGTCAATCTGGTGGTCCTGTTCAGTCTCATTCTGGCGGTCGGGATGCTGGTGGACGACGCCATCATCGTGACCGAGTTCGCCGAGCGGCGCATGTCCGAGGGCATGGACAAGAAGGAGGCGTTCGCGCTCGCGGCCAACCGCATGGCGGGTCCGGTTATTGCGGCCACCATGACGCGCGTTGCGGCGTTCTCGCCGCTGCTGTTCTGGCCGGGCATTGTTGGCGCGTTCATGAAATACATGCCGATCACGCTGATCGCGACTCTCTCGGCCTCGATGGCGTATGCGCTGATTTTTACTCCGGCCTTGGGCGCCCTGATCGCCCGGCCCCACAAGGCCGATAGGCCGGCGCGCGACGGCCTCTACATGTGGGTCGCCCGGCGCGCCATCAGTCATCCGCTGCTGACGCTGCTGGTCACGGCCGTAATCCTGGTGGCCGTACCGGTCGCCTACGGCAAGTATGGCAAGGGCGCCGAGTTCTTCCCGAATGTGGAACCGGAATTCGGGCTACTGAACGTGCACGCCCGTGGCAACCTTTCCCTCGCCGAAAAGGATTTTTCGGTGCGGGAGGCCGAGCGCCGCATGCTGGGATGGCCGGGCATCAAGACTGTCTACACACGCGTCGGCCGGGCTGGTGGCGGCGGTGGCGGTGACGGCCAACAGGTGGCTGAAGACGTCATCGGCGTTATCCAATACGAATTCGTCGACTGGCGTCAGCGCAAGAAGGCCAGCGATATTCTCGACGATCTGCGCAAGGTCATGACCGGCATCCCCGGCGTCGATGTGGAAGTGTCGGTGCCCCAAGCCGGCCCACCCACCGGCAAGGCGGTCCAGCTGCGGCTCTCGGCCATCGATCCTGCCGGTCTCAACACGATCGCCCGCGAAGTTGCTGCGGCCCTGAAATCCGTGCCCGATACCATCGACATCGCCGATGGTCTGCCGCCGCCCGGGATCGATTGGGCCTTGAGGGTCGACCGGGCCAAGGCTGCGCAATACGGCCTGGGGCCGGCCGCTATCGGCACCGTCGTGCAGCTGGTCACAACCGGGTTGAAACTCTCTGAGTACCGCCCCGCCGGCGCCGACGACGCGGTCGATATTCGTCTGCGCTTGCCGCAGGATCGCCGGACATTATCGACGTTGGATACTTTGCGCATCCAGACAGCCCAAGGCGCGGTGCCAATCGCCAATTTTGTCACGCGGGAGCCCGCGCGCAGCGTTGGCGTCCTCAACCGCATTGACGGCGTGCGGACTGTCACGGTTGAAGCCGGCATCAAGGAAGGGGTGCAGGCGGATGGAGTGCGTGACGCGGTCAGGGCCAAAATCGAATCGATGAACCTGACGGCGAAGGGCGTACGCTGGAAAATGGCAGGCGCCGATGAAGAGCAGGCTGCGGCTGGTGCATTTCTGTCCAAGGCGTTCGGCGCCGCGATCTTCTTGATCTTTGTGGTGCTGCTGGCCCAGTTCAACAAGTTCGTCTCGGTGGCCCTGGTGCTGTCGGCCGTGCTAATGTCGACCATCGGCGTCTTCCTCGGCCTCCTGGTCATGGGGCAACCCTTCAGTGTGGTGATGACCGGCATCGGTATTATCGCGCTCGCCGGCGTGGTGGTTAACAACAACATTGTGCTGATCGACACCTACGATCATTTGCGCAAGAAGGGTTGGGACAAGACCGAGGCCATCCTGCACACCTGCCGCGAGCGCGCCCGTCCCGTGGTGCTGACCGCTGTGACGGCGATCCTTGGCGTGCTGCCGATTGCCTTCGGTTTCAATCTTGAGCTTTTCAGTCACGAGACCACCCTGGGGGCGCCCTCGACGCAATGGTGGATCGCGCTCTCCAGCGCCATCGTGTTTGGCTTGGCCTACTCCACCATACTCACACTGATCGTGACGCCGTCACTGCTGATGATCGTCACCCGATCCAAGAACAGCTCCTTGACGGCGTGGCTGGCGCGGATGAAAAACTGGCGTGGCCGCAGCGCCGTTCAGGTTCAGCCGGCCGAGTGAGGGGGTGCGAGGTCTTGTGCCCGGCCGGCCACAGCAGCAACAGTTGTCCATTCCTGCCGCCGGACCGCCACGCTATTGTCATGCTCGGCGTTAAGTTGGCGCCTGAGCGGGGTTAATGAGTCGTCTGCCCAATTTGGGCGACCGGCTCGCGCCTCTCCGTTCGACCGTAGGAGCCCCCGAGAGGAGACGCCATGCCCGCCCCCTTCCGCCCCCTCGACCGTGATCAGTTCACCGCCTTGCTGCTGGGACATGCCTGGTCGCGCCGTATCTGGCGTGTCGACATGCACCACACCTTCCGCCCCACCCATGCCGACTACGACGGCGAGGCGTGCATCGAGCGCATGTGCCGGTTCCACGTCGACGATCGCAAATGGGATGACATCGCCCAGCACGTCTCGATTGCGCCCGACGGCACCATCTGGACGGGACGCGACTGGAACAAGACTCCAGCGAGCGTTGGCGGGGTGCTGAACACGGGCGCCTTCATGTTCGAAGCCATCGGCAATTTCGACGCCGGCCACGACAAGCTGGAAGGCGAGCAATTACAGAGCGTTGTGCACGTCATCCGCGCCGTGCAGCGCCGCTTCCGCCTGCCGCCCGAGGCGTTGCTGTTCCACCGCGACGTGCCGGTGACGGCAAAGACCTGTCCGGGGACCTCGGTCGACAAAGGCGACATTCTGCGCCGCGTGTCGCGCCTGCAGCTGCCGGACGTGACGCCAGTTGCGGTGGCCATGCGGCGACCGGCTCTGCGGGGGACGTCAGGCGCGGCGGCGGCTGCGCGGTAGGGCCGAGCGAGATGGCGGAACCACTCACTCGAGTTCCAAGTCCAACAGCCTTACGGCCAACTCGGGCGCAGCCTCTCGACGGTCCAACGACGCCGGGGCAACGCCTACCAGCGCGCGAAGCCTGTGGATAGCGGTGAAGACTGGTTTGGCTGCCGCGTTCGGGGCACAGCGCGGGGCCGAATCACCCTAGGGTGAAATCAACGCCCGCCGGAGATCGCTGCACTACTCATGCGCTATTCGCCCGCCCTTCTTGATGATATCCGCGCACGCTTGCCGGTGTCGTCGGTGGTCGGGCGCGGCGTGGCGTTGAAGCGGCAGGGGCGCGAGTGGGCTGGCCTGTCGCCGTTCAAGTCCGAGCGAACGCCGTCGTTTTTTGTCAATGACCAGAAGGGATTCTTTCACTGCTTTGCCTCGGGCGAGCACGGCGATATTTTCAGCTTCCTCATGAAGACCGAGGGGATTTCGTTCTTCGAGGCGGTCGAGCGTCTGTCGGCCGAGGCGGGCGTGACGCTGCCCAAGCCGACCCCGGAGGCGGCGCGCGCGGACGATGCGCGCGAAAAATTGCTGGCCATCATGGAAGAAGCGACGCGTTTCTTCGAGGCGAACCTTGCTGGCCCGCGCGGGCGTGAGACACGCGAGTATCTGGCCAAACGCGGCGTCTCGCCTGAAGAAACGAAACGTTTTCGCATGGGGTTCGCCCCCGACAGCCGCGGCGCGCTGAAGGACCATCTGTTGGCGCGCGGCACCACCATCCATGCCATGATCGAGACCGGGCTGCTGGTGGCCGGCGACGATATCCCTGTGCCCTACGACCGGTTCCGTGGCCGGCTGATCATTCCGATCGCCGATCTTCGTGACAAGGTGATCGCATTCGGAGGCCGGGCGCTGGCCCCCGACGCCAAACCGAAATATCTCAATTCGCCTGAGACGCCAATATTTCACAAGGGCGGCCAACTGTTCAATGCCTTCCGCGCCCGCAAGGCCGCCCATGACACCGGCCAGATTGTGGTGGTCGAAGGCTACATGGATGTGGTCGCCATGGTGCGGGGTGGCGTTGACCATGCCGTGGCCCCGCTCGGCACCGCGCTGACCGAATCGCAGCTTGCCATGCTCTGGCGCATGAGCCCGGAACCGACCATTTGCCTCGACGGCGACAGTGCCGGCCAAAAAGCCGCACTTCGCACTGCCGATCTGGCAATGCCGCATATTCAGCCCGGCAGGTCGTTGCGCTTCGCCTTCATGCCGGATGGGCTCGATCCTGACGATCTGATCCGTCAGCGTGGGCCCGAGGCGTTGCGCAAGGCGCTGGAGCAGACGCAGCCGCTGATCGAGGTGCTGTGGCGGCGCGAGCGCGATGCCGAACCGTTGGACACACCCGAGAGGCGCGCGGGACTGGAACGGCGGCTTGCCGCATTGGCCAAGCGCATCGCTGACCCGTCCGTGCAAGGAGAATATAGCCGCGAGTTGCGCCAGCGGTCGAGAGAGTACCTGTGGCAGCAGCGTTCCGGCGGCACGTCCAAGGCCGTTCGCGGCTCAGGCTTGGCAGGCGCGGCGCCCAAGAGCCAAGACTGGCGCGTGCGTGAGCAGGCCGGTATGCGCGGGCCCAAAGGCAAGCCGCCGTTCGTCGCGCCTCGGCCTCAGGCGCGCGAGGAGCTGTTGCGCAATGTCATGACCCGGCAGCACGGCGAAGCAGGCCTCAACCGCGAAGCGCTTATCCTGCGCACGCTGGTCAACCACCCCTTCATGCTCGATGAGATGGCCGAGGAACTCTGCACCGTCAGCTTTAGCAATTCGCTGCTCTCAGATCTGCGCGATAGCGTGCTCGGGCTGCATGCCGAACAGTCTCCCCTTGACAGCACCACGATCACCACCCATTTGAGCGCATCGGGCCACAACGACGCGCTGGGGCTGATCGCGCGCGCCATGACGCACAAAAGCGACCGGTTTACCGAAACCGGCGCTGCCGAAGACCGGGTGCGGATGGGATTGCGCGATGCCCTTGCCGAGCAGGAGAAGGCCATATTGAAGGCAGCCCTGAACGCCGCCGACCTGCAAAATGCTCTGGGCAATGGGTCGGAGGAGGCGTATGCGCAACTCCTCGACCTCGAAGCCCGATTGCGGGCGGTCGACGCCAGGGCGACCTCGATCGATGTGCCGGCCGCACCCGCGCCAGCTGCATTGCTCGAAGAGCAGATCTTACCGGCTCCGGGTTCGTCCGGCGCCATGAATGGGGACTTTCCGGGCTGAGAGATGCCGCGTTGTCTTTGGCGGGGCTCCGTGCGCGGGGCGCGCCAGACAGCGCCATCCTGTCGCAGCCCGAATTCGTAACGCAACTGCTGTGGCCGGGCGCGAACGTCGCGAGGGCCCTTCGCAACGCCATGCCATTTTACGGAGCGACCGATGGCCTCAACCGTGAACACCGAAGATACCGCCGCAGCAGAAGCGCCCGATGGGCCGGTGCTTGATCTGAACGACGCGCAAATCAAGAAGCTGCTGGCCATCGCCAAGCGCCGCGGCTTCGTGACCAATGCTGAGCTCGCCGAAATGCTGCCCTCCGAGGATCTTTCGTCGGAGAAGATCGAGGACATCCTGGCGATGCTCTCCGATCTCGGCATCAATGTCGAAGACAGCGAGGAGGCTGAGGAAACTCCGGCGGCCGAGGAAGCCGAGGAGGTCGACGGCGATGAGTCCCGCGCGGTTGCGCCGGTGACCCCGATCGCCAAGGCCACCCGCTCGACTGAGGCTGCCGACCGCACGGACGATCCTGTGCGCATGTACTTGCGCGAGATGGGCACAGTCGAACTCCTGTCGCGCGAAGGCGAAATCGCCATCGCCAAGCGCATCGAAGCTGGCCGCGACACCATGATCCGCGGCCTGTGCGAAAGCGCGCTGACCTTCGAAGCCATCATGGTCTGGCGCGAGGAGCTGAGCGGCGGCCGCATTCTGCTGCGCGAGGTGATCGATCTCGAACAGACCTATGGCGGCCAGGTCGCCCAGGCGCTCAGCGACGCCGCCGTCGCCGGCGAGGCGCACGACGCCGAGGTCACCGCCGCGCCCGAGGAAGTCGACGACGAAGACGGCACGCGCGCCGCCGCCGCGCAAGCCGACGACGATGACTTCGACGACGGCGCCGGCCCGACCATCAGCGCCATGGAAGGCGAACTGCGCGAAGGAGTCATGGCCACGCTCG
>JAYUAJ010000406.1:0-8248 GCA_043741375.1 Hyphomicrobiaceae bacterium
ACGGGCGAATGCATGCATGTGCATTACATGCTTTCGTTAGCATAGCCGCGGTTGCTTGGGAAGGTGCCGAAGGTAGGGAAAAGCGCCGGTTTGCCTATCAGACCTAAGTCAACCGCTACGCCTGCTCCGTCACCACGACTGTCCCCTTCGCACCCGTCACGCGCACCCGGGCGCCGACGCCGGCATCCGGCCCCTCGGCGGTCCAGATTGTGTCGCCGATCTTGACCTTGCCGCGGCCGCTGGCGATCGCTTCCACGACCTCGACGATCTGGCCTTTGTAGCGGTTGCCCGGCTTGTTCAGCGTCGAACGGTCGGTGACGGAAACGCCGTAGCGCAGCACCATGCGTGCGAAAGTTCCGAGCGTGATCGACAGAACGGCGAACAGCGCAAATTGCGCGCCCACGTCCAGGTTGACGAAAGCGAGCACGACCCCGACGAGGACGGCGGCAAGGCCCATCCAGAGCAGGAACGCGCCGGGAAGCAGGATTTCCAGGGCCAGGACCAGCCCGCCCACGATCAACCAAGTCCACATCGCATTGGCGCCATGCAGAACTTCGAGCGACATCTGTGTCTCCTAACCGCAGTTACACTTTCGGGACTGACGGCGTGCGCTTCACGGTTCCGTCGGATTGGCCGCCGCTGAACGATTCCCGTGCGATCTCGGCGATGCCCGCCAGCGACCCGATCAAAGCCGAGGCTTCCAGCGGCATCATCAGGATTTTTTGGTTCGGCGAGCGGGCGATCTGCTCCAGCGCCTTCACATAGTTGTTGGCGACGAAGTAGTTGAGCGCCTGCACATTGCCGCCGGCGATGGCTTGGGACACCACCTGGGTCGCCTTGGCTTCGGCCTCGGCCGAGCGTTCGCGCGCCTCGGCATCGCGGAACGCCGCTTCCTTGCGGCCGTCGGCCGACAGGATGGTCGCCTGCTTCTCACCCTCGGCCTTCAAGATGGCCGATTGGCGCAGACCCTCGGCTTCCAGGATCTGTGCGCGCTTGTCGCGCTCCGCCTTCATCTGTCTACCCATGCTCTCGATCAGGTCGCGTGGCGGTGCGATATCCTTGATCTCGATGCGCGTCACCTTCAACCCCCAGGGCTGGGTTGCATCGTCAATGATCCTCAGCAGCCGCTGGTTAATCACGTCGCGGTTTGACAGCAGCTCGTCGAGGTCCATCGAGCCCATGACCGTACGGATGTTGGTCATGGTCAAGTTGGAGATGGCATTCTGCAGATTGGCGACCTCATAGGCCGCCTGGGCCGCGTCAATCACCTGATAGAACGCGATGCCATCCACCCGCACCATGGCGTTGTCTTTGGTGATGACCTCCTGGCTTGGGATATCGAGCACCTGCTCTTTCATGGACATGCGGTAGCCGACGCGGTCCATGAACGGGGTGAGAACATGCAAGCCCGGCTGCAAGGTGCGCGTGTAGCGCCCAAAGCGTTCGACGGTGAAGTTCGACCCCTGCGGCACCACCTTGATGGTCGACCAGAACAGGATGAGCAGGAAGAGGATGAGAACAAGGATCGGCAGCGACGTCAGCAGGAGCACAAGGTCCAAGACGGGCCTCCAGGGTTAGAATGCGAATGGGAACTCGCGCGTCGCATATGGGGTGCGGCGAGGAATTTAAAAGAGGCGGGTACACTCTTTGGCACTATAGCCGATTTGGTACGACGTCCGTAAGTTACTAATAAATCGGTGTTTTTCCACCCACGCGGCTTCTCCACCGCCAACCGGTGTCGCTAGCGCGAGCAATGTGCTCAACTGGGCGTCGCTCCAGGAGGAAACGACATGGTCGACACACGCGCATTGCTGGAAAAGGGCCCGGTTGCCGAGGGCTCGGCGCGGCGCGCAGGCGGGCGCGAGGGACGCAAGCAGCTGCGCGCAACGCCGGTCTCCTCGTTCAAGACCCTGACGCGCAACATCCCGGTCTACGAAATATTGCCCGAGGAAGCTGTCGAGCTGATCCATGAGGAAAGCTGCCGCATCCTGGAGGAGGTCGGCTGCGAGTTTCGCGACGACGAGGCCATCGCCATGTGGACCGCCGCCGGCGCGTCGGTGACGGGCACGCGGGTGCGCATCGATCGCGCGCAGCTGATGGAACTGGTCGCCAAGGTCCCCTCAGAGTTCACCATGCATGCGCGCAACCCTGAGCGCACCGTCAAGGTCGGCGGGAAGAATTCCATCTTTGTGCCGATGTATGGCGCGCCCTATGTGCGCGATTTCGACGGCGTACGCCGCTATTCAAGGCGCGAAGACCTCTATAACTTCCACAAACTCGCGTATCTCTCGCCGCAACTGCACTCCACGTCGTCGATCATCTGTGAGCCGATGGATGTGCCGGTGCCCAAGCGCCATCTCTCCATCATGTATGGCTGCCTGCGCTGGTCGGACAAGCCATTCATGGGCATCGTGACGGCCAAGGAGCGCGCCGAGGATGTGATGAAAATGGCCGGCATTGTATTCGGAGATGACTTCGTCCGGGACAACACGGTGCTGGCCTCGGTCATCAACTGCAACTCGCCGCTGGTTTGGGATCGCACCATGCTGGATGCGGCCAAGGTTTACGCGGCCCACAATCAGCCGCTGCTGATCTCGCCTTTCGCCTTGTGCGGAGCATCGACGAGCGCGTCCACCGTCGGCGCCATCGCGCAGGTGAACGCCGAGGCGCTGGCCGGCATCGCGTTCACGCAGCTGGTGCGCGCGGGGAGCCCGCAAGTCTACGGGCAATTCATGGTTGCGGTAGACATGAAGTCGGGCGCGCCCATGGGCGGCACGCCGGAAGCCGCGCAAATGACGCTGGTCATGGGGCAGCTGGCCCGCAAATACAAACTGCCGTTCCGCACCTCGGGTTTTCATGTCGGCTCAAAGCTGCCGGACGCCCAGGCGGGCTACGAGAGCAACATGCTGATGCACGCCGCGATCCTCTCCGGCGCCAACTACATCTGGCATGTGGCCGGATGGCTGGAGGCGGGCCTCTGCGCCTCCTATTCCAAGTTCATGCTCGACTGCGAACAGCTCGGCGCCTGGTACAAATATGCCCAAGGCGTCGACATGAGCGACCTCAAGGACGCCATGGCGGCCGTGCGCGAGGTCGGGCCGGCAGGGCATTTTCTTGGCACGGCGCATACCCTGAAGAAATTCGAGGACGCGTTCTTCATCCCCAGCATGATGGATTTCAACAATTTCGAGAAATGGGCGGCGGATGGCAGCCAGGACGCGGAAACGCGCGCGCTCGCCAAGGCTAAGTCGATGCTGGAGACCTATGAGGAGCCGAAACTGGACGAGGGCAAGCACGAGGCGTTGAAGGAATTCATCGCCAAGCGCGAGCGAGAACTGCCCGACGACGTGACGTGATTGGGCGTGTCCACCATCTAAACCGCTGAACGCCGTTGTGTGACACCCCCACCCTGGCCCTCTTCGAGCGGTGATTGTGGCACTCCTCGTTTTTGCACCGGCAGACAGCCCCATCCCCCCTTGAGCGGGAGGGTTGGGGGGTGGCCACAAGTGTGACCTAACATCAGAGATATTTAACCTCATGAAAATCAAAGACCTCAAGACCTTCGTCGTCGGCAACCCGCCGCCTGGGAATGGCGGCCGTTACTTCCTCCTCCTCAAACTCATTACCGACAACGGCATTGAAGGCGTGGGCGAGGTCTATTGCGATACGTTCGGGCCGAGGGTGATGGAAGGGGCAATCCGCGATGTGTTTGAGCGTCACGTGCTCGGGACCGATCCCTTCCACATCGAGAAACTGTGGCGGATCGTCTACGGCAGCGGCTACACCTTGCGGCCAGACGCGACGCTGGTCGGCGTACTTTCCGGCATCGAGATCGCGCTCTGGGACATCAAGGGTAAGGCGCTGGGCAAGCCGGTGTACGAGCTGCTCGGGGGACGCGTGCATGAGAAGCTGCGCAGCTACACCTACATCTATCCCGACCTCGCCAAGGGCCAGAACGAAAGCATCTACTGGAACGCGGAGCAATCGGCCGAGCGCGCGTCCCAATATGTCAAAATGGGTTTCACGGGGGTCAAGTTTGATCCAGCCGCACCCTATTCGGCCTTCGATCCCCGTCAGCCGTCGCTGGAGAGTCTGGCGCTGAGCGTGAAGTTCGTGAAGCTGATCCGCGAGGCGGTCGGCACCAAGGCCGACTTGCTGTTCGGCACGCACGGGCAGTTCACGACATCGGGCGCCTTGCGGTTGGCACGCCAGCTGGAGCCCTATGATCCGCTCTGGTTCGAGGAGCCGGTACCGCCGGAAATGCCCGAAGAGATGGCGATCGTCGCACGCGGCACGAGCATTCCCATCGCCACTGGCGAGCGCCTGGTGACGAAATACGAATTCGCCCGCGTGCTGCAGCTCCGCGCTGCCAGCATCCTGCAGATGGCGCTTGGCCGTGTCGGCGGTTTGATGGAAGCCAAAAAAATCGCCGCCATGGCGGAAGCGCATTATGCGCAGATCGCGCCGCATCTCTATTGCGGGCCGATCGAGGGCGCGGCCAATGTCCAGTTCGCCGCCTCGCTGCCGAATTTCCTCATTCTCGAAAGCATCGAGACCTGGGGCGGCATGCACACCAAACTCCTGAAGAAGCCGATCCTGTGGCAGGACGGATACGTCATACCTTCGACGGAACCGGGGCTCGGCGTGGAACTCGACGAGGCCGTGGCGCTGGCCAATCCCTATACCGGCACACAATTGCATCTTGAGATGACGAACAGGCCGCTTCAGTGATGCACGCCACCTTGACCATTGAAACACTCGCGGCCCAGGGCGATGGCGTGGCCCTGGTTGACGGCGCGCGTATTTTTGTTCCGTATACACTTCCGGGGGAGACGGTTCGAGCTGAAGTCAGCGGCGAGCGCGGTTCGCTGGTGGACATTATGACGGCCAGCCCTTACCGGATTGCGCCGGTCTGCAGGCATTTCGGCGCCTGCGGCGGCTGCGCCCTACAACACGCCGGACCTGCCGTGTACCGAGACTTCAAGCGCGATCAGATCGCCCATGCGCTGGCCCAACGCGGGCTCGACGCTCCGATCGGCGACCTCATCAGCATCCCTCCCAAGTCCCGGCGGCGTGCCGCGTTCACCGCGGTGCGCAACGGTGATGATGTCACGCTCGGGTATCACAAGGCGCGCTCGCCGACTGTGGTCGAAGTCGAGGAATGCCCGGTGTTGCGGCCGGCGATTGTCGCCGCTCTGCCGCAGCTGCGGACACTCGCGGCCTTGGCCCTTCCCCGCCAGGGATCTGCCGAGTTGCATGTGACGGATACCACTCATGGGCTCGACGTCGCCATCGAGGGGGCAGGCGCCGAGATGACCGCGAAGCGCCGCGCCCTGCTCGGGAGCTGGATGACGGGGACGCCAGCCGTGCTGCGGCTGACCGTCGATAACGAACAGATCGCCGCGCGGGCCGAGCCGCAGATCAACGTTTCGTCGCATGCCGTAACCCTGCCACCGCGCGGCTTTCTGCAGGCCAGCAGCGAGGCCGAGGCCGCGATGGTGCAGTTGGCGGAAGCAGCGGTGGCCAAGCTCAAATCGAACGCCCGGATCGCCGATCTTTACGCCGGGCTCGGTGCGTTCTCGCTGGCGCTCGGCAAGCGGCACGAGGTGTTGGCGGTAGAATGGGACCGGGCCGCCGTCGCCGTCCTCACCAAGGCCGCGCGCCAGCCGGCTCTGCGAAAAATCGAAGTGCTGCGCCGCGATCTCGCTCGCGAGCCTCTGTCGGTGCCAGAGTTGGCCCCATTCGCGGCCGTGTTGTTCGACCCGCCGCGCGCCGGGGCCGAGGCCCAAGCCGCGATGCTAGCGAAATCCACCGTAGGCACCGTGATCGCGGTGTCATGCAACCCCGCGACGTTCGCCAGGGACGCGCGAATCTTGGTCGACGGTGGCTTTGCCATCGAGAGCATCACGCCGATCGATCAATTCCTCTTTACGCCGCATGTCGAGCTGGTGGCGGTGTTCAAGAAGGCGAAGCGCCGGTAAATCGCGGTTGCAGCGTCGACATCTTCCCTCTCCCCGCCCCTTTGCCGGGAGAGGAGACCGCGCCTCGCAGCCGCCTTTTTGCGGCAAGAGCTGCGCGGTCGGTGAGGGGCAGGAACTGGCACAAGCCCTGTTGGTCACCGACTGAGCGGGTGGCCGCCCCTCACCCCGACCCTCTCCCCGTGAAGAACGGGGCGAGAGGGCTCGCCCCTCCCGGAGCGGAGGACTTCTATCAGTACACAACGACACTCCGGATCGACTTGCCTTCGTGCATCAGGTCAAAACCCTTGTTGATGTCGTCCAGCGTCAGAATGTGCGTGATCATCGGATCGATGGCGATCTTGCCATCCATGTACCAGTCGACGATTTTCGGCACATCAGTCCGGCCCCTGGCGCCGCCGAATGCGGTGCCCTTCCACGTCCGGCCCGTCACCAGCTGGAACGGACGCGTGCTGATTTCCTTGCCCGCCGCAGCGACACCGATGACAATGCTCTGCCCCCAGCCACGATGCGAGGCCTCCAGCGCCGTGCGCATGACGTCGGTATTTCCGGTGCAATCGAAGGTGTAATCCGCCCCGCCGATCTGATCCGCACCGCGTTTTGTCATGGTCACAAGGTGTGCAACGAGATCGCCCTTCACCTCCTTCGGATTGACAAAATGCGTCATGCCGAAGCGCTCACCCCACGCCCTGCGGTCATTGTTGATATCGACGCCTATGATCATGCTGGCGCCGGCCAGCCGCAGCCCCTGGATGACATTGAGCCCGATGCCGCCAAGCCCAAACACAATCGCGCTCGCGCCGATCTCAACCTTGGCGGTGTTGATGACCGCACCCACACCTGTGGTCACCCCGCAGCCGATGTAGCAGATCTTGTCGAACGGCGCGTCCGTGCGCACTTTGGCAAGTGCGATCTCAGGCAGCACCGTGAAGTTCGAGAAGGTCGAGCACCCCATGTAGTGGTGCACCTTCTGCCCCTTGTAGGAAAAGCGGCTGGTGCCGTCGGGCATCACGCCCTGGCCTTGCGTGCTGCGGATTGCCGTGCACAGATTGGTTTTGCGCGACAGACAACTTGGGCATTCGCGGCATTCCGGCGTATAAAGTGGAATAACGTGGTCGCCGGCCTTCAGCGACGTCACGCCGGCGCCCAACTCGACCACCACACCCGCACCTTCGTGCCCCATGATGGCCGGGAACAAGCCTTCTGGATCGGCGCCCGAGATGGTGAACTCGTCGGTGTGACAGATGCCAGTGGCCTTTATCTCAACCAACACTTCTCCCGCTTTCGGCCCGTCCAGATCGACCTCGACGATCTCAAGCGGCTTGGCTTTCTCGAAGGCGACGGCTGCACGTGATTTCATTGCCTATTCCTCCTCAATCAAAAGGCGACTTTGTCGCCGCCCTTCAGCTCCAGAATCGCGCGCGCCTCGTCGGGTGTGGCGATCTCCAGCCCCAGGCCTTCGATGATCTGGCGCACGCGCGTCACCTGCTCGGCGTTGGATTTGGCGAGCTGGCCAGCGCCGATCCATAGCGAATCCTCCAACCCGACCCGCACATTGCCCCCCATCGCGGCGGCCATGGCGGCGATCGGCAGCTGCCCGCGGCCCGCCCCCAGCACGCTCCAGCGATACTGGTCACCGAACAACCGGTCGGCGGTGCGCTTCATGTGCATCACATCTTCCGGATGCGGACCGATGCCACCGAGAATGCCGAATACTGACTGAATGAAGAACGGCGGCTTGACGACGCCGCGATCCGCGAAGTGGCGCAAGGTATAAAGATGACCGATATCGTAGCATTCGATCTCGAAACGCGTGCCGTTCGCGGCGCAGGTGGTGAGGATGTACTCGATGTCCGCGAACGAGTTCTTGAAGATGCGCTCGCGCGATCCTTCCAGATACGGACGCTCCCAATCGTGCTTGAAGTCCTTGAAGCGCTCCAGCATCGGATAAAGACCGAAGTTCATGGTGCCCATGTTGAGCGAGGCGACTTCGGGCTTGAAGGTGGCGGCTGGCTTTACGCGCTGTTCGATGGTCATGGTGGCTGCGCCCCCGGTGGTGATGTTCACCACCACGTCGCAAGCTTGCTTGATCACCCTCAGGAAGGGGGCGAACGCCTCCGGTGTCTGGTCCGGCCGGCCGTCCTTGGGATCACGGGCGTGCAAATGAACAACCGCCGCGCCGGCCTTGGCCGCTCCAATGGCCGCATCCGCGATCTCGGCCGCTGTCACCGGCAAATGCGGGGACATCGAGGGCGTGTGAATCGACCCGG
>JAYUAJ010000407.1:0-18351 GCA_043741375.1 Hyphomicrobiaceae bacterium
AACGGCACAACCGGCCAACCCCAGGAAGAACAAGAACCCGATCCGCTGTTCGCTCGAAGCATGAAGGGCCCGGAACAGCGCAAAGGCGGCAATACCGAACCATGTGACAGCGCTGCTGGGCACCAGCAGAAAGCCGGCCAGCGCCAATTCCGGAACCGGAAAGTAGGCTAAAGGGCGGTCGTCTGAGCGCAAAATGGCCCATGTTCCGACCCCTGCCGCCACAATGTCGAATGGGCTGGTGCCGAGCAGCGGCGAACTCAGGCCGTGGAGGTACCAAGTGCTAACGATCTGCGCCCAGAACCCATTGAGCGCAGCGCCGCAGAGCAGAACGGCAACCGCCCGGATCGCGGCACGGTCACGTGCCGAGCCCGGCAAAGCGGTTGCATCTGTAGCGACCATCACATTCCTCTGCTTCACAGCCGATCTTGCAGTGATAGCTCACCCGCTGCAGGCCGAGCAATTGGGCCGCCGGCCCAAATCGCCAATCGTGTTTACCGGATTGCTGGCGCCGCCAGCCTGTCTACATGCATCTGCATTTTACTTGGCACTCGCCGACGCCGTACTTATAACCGGGACCGCAGCAACTGCGTCAGATCACTTCGGACGCACATCGGGGAGCATTTCACTATGAATGTCATGAACATCGTCACTTGGATTCTGCGCGTGGCTGTCGCCGGCCTGTTCCTGTTTGCAGGTTTCATGAAACTCAGCGGCAACCCGGACATGGTGGCCGAGTTCGGCGTGGTGGGACTTGGCGACTGGTTCCGCGTTTTCACAGGACTGGTCGAGATCGTTGGCGCGCTGGCCGTGCTCTACCCAGTAACGACTGCCTGGGGAGCACTCTTGCTCCTCTGCGTCGATATCGGCGCATTCGTTGCCCAGGCCACACGCATCCATCAGGACGTCATCCACACCTTCGTCATCGGCGCGGTCATACTGGTGCTGCTCTATCTGACGCGTCAGACCATCATGAGCCGGATGGGTGGTACGGCTTAAGTCGCCCACAGGGCCAATTGAAAACCCGGGCGGCAGAATTGCGCCGCCCGGTCGCTCGCCCTATATGTCGGCGATGACACTGACCCCATTTCGGAAAATGAACGGCCTCGGTAACGACTTCGTCGTGCTGGATGCCCGTCAACAGAAGATCCCGCTGTCGCCGGCGGCCGTACAGCGTATCGCTGATCGCCGCAGCGGCATCGGCTGCGATACTGTTGTGGTGCTGGAGCCTTCGACCCGTGCCGAGCTGATGATGCGCTTCTATAATTCCGATGGCTCGGAATCATCGGCTTGCGGCAATGCCTCACGCTGCATCGCATGGCTGATCAACGACGAAAACGGCAACACACAGCCACTCCTGGAAACCAAAGCCGGCGTGCTAAAGACGACCGTCCACAAGGATGGTTCGGTTACCGTCGACATGGGCAAACCGAAATTTCGCTGGGACGAAATCCCGCTCTCCGAGCCGTTCCACGACACCAAGCAGATTGAGCTGCAGTTAGGCCCCATCGATAAACCGATCCTGCATTCGCCGTCGGTGGTCAATGTCGGCAATCCGCATTGCATCTTCTGGGTCGAGGACGTCAACGCCCACCAACTGGATCGCTTCGGCTCGATCCTGGAGCATCATCCGCGCTTTCCCGAGAGGGCGAATATCTCGTTGGCGCAGATCACGTCGCCAGCCACTCTTAAGTTGCGCGTTTGGGAGCGCGGCATTGGACTGACACAGGCGTGCGGCACGGGGGCTTGTGCCGCGACGGTTTGTGCGGCCCGCAAAGGCCTGACCGATCGGGCGGTGACCGTAACGCTGCCGGGCGGAGATCTGCATGTCGATTGGCGCGCGGACGATCATATGTGGATGACGGGCCCGGCCCAGCTCGACTTCATCGGCAATCTTGAGCCGGCGATGCTGCAGACATGACCACGCTTGAGAAACCCAGGCGTAGTCTGTTCGGACGCATGTTCAGCGTCCGGGAGCAGGCGGCCGTAGCCGATGACGATAGCCTCGAGGCGACAGGGGGAGAGCCGCTTTTGGCTCAAGCCGATGACCGTGGCGTCGATGTCGTCGACGTCGCTTCCGTTGAGCAGACATCCGACGAACCCGCAGCAGAAAACCCGGCACGTGCCCGCCAGAACTGGCTGCAGCGCTTGAAGGCGGGCCTGGCCAAAACGTCAACGGTGCTATCGAGGGGAATCACCGACGTCTTCAACAAGCGCAAACTCGATGCCGCAACGCTGGAAGATCTGGAAGATCTGCTGATTCAGGCCGATCTCGGCCTCGAAACGACCGGCCGGATTACCTCCCGCCTGAAAGCGGACCGGTTCGATAAAGCTATTTCTCCTGAAGAAGTGCGCGAGGTCCTGATATCTGAGATCGCCAAGGTCCTTGAACCCATCGCGCAACCGCTCCTTGTGCAAATTGCCAGACGTCCCCATGTCATCTTGATGGTCGGGGTCAACGGCACCGGCAAAACGACGACGATAGGCAAGCTGGCGGAGCGTTATCGCGGCTCGGGCTATAAGGTCATGTTGGCCGCGGGCGACACGTTTCGCGCCGCTGCAATTGACCAGTTGAAGATCTGGGGCGAGCGGACGGGATCAACCGTCATAGCGCGCCCGGTCGGTTCTGATTCTGCCAGCCTTGCGTTTGAGGCCGTGACCGAGGCCAAGGCCGGCCAATTCGACGTGCTCCTCATCGATACGGCGGGTCGTTTGCAGAACAAGGACGACTTAATGCGGGAGTTGGAAAAGGTTGTGCGCGTTATCCGCAAGGTTGATCCGCAGGCGCCGCATGACGTGGTTTTGACGCTTGACGCGACGACGGGTCAAAATGCGCTGAACCAGGTGGACGTGTTCGGTAAGAGAGCTGGCGTGACGGGTTTGATCATGACCAAGCTGGACGGCACCGCCCGCGGCGGGATATTGGTTGCTATCGCCGCGACGTTCAGATTGCCCGTTCACGCCATTGGCGTTGGCGAAAAAGCCGACGATCTGCAGCCGTTCGATGCACGAGACTTCGCTCGGGCCATCGCGGGCGAATAGTCGCGGGTTGGAACTGCATCCAATCTTTGCCATGAGACCGTAGTGTAACTGCCAGCATGGGCTGCGGCCGGATCAGGGATAAATCTATAATGCCGAACATATTCAATCAGATCGTTAGTATTATCCGTTCCAAGCTATTCGTGAAGCTGGTGCTGGAATTCCTTCCGCTGGGACTTTTTCTCGTTGCCGTGGACTGGTACGATATTTACGTCGGCTCCGCAGTCTTGGCCGTGGCAACCCTCATAAGTTTGGCTGTCATCTGGCTCGTTTACCGCCGGCTGGCGTTGATGGCCATTATTACCGGCGTGACCGGTCTGGTCGCTGCAACCGGCACCGTGATCATGGTCGATCCAATGTGGGTGAAGCTGAAGCCGACCATCGTCAGCGCCATTTTCGGCAGCATACTCGGTGTTGGCCTACTGATGAACAAACCCCTGTTGCGACCGTTGATTGGAGAGGACCTCAATCTGACGGACGAAGGATGGCGCGTCATAACCAGACGCTGGATGGGTTACTTCTTTTTCGTTGCGCTGCTCAACGAAGCGGTTTGGCGTGGCGCGAATGTGATCCACCCCGGCCCACACCTGCCCGGCGTACCGCATCCGGCAGATCAGCTTTGGGCGAGTTTCAAGGTGTTGTTCCTGATGCCGTTTTCGGTTCTTTTTGCGGCGTTTATGCTGCCGTTGCTCAATCGCTACCGCGACGACAAAAGCAAGCCGATGGGTGGCGGAGACATCTTCAGCAAGAAGCCGGATGGTGGCGACGGCAAGGGTCCGATGCCTAGGACAGCGACTGCAACCAGCTCCGCACGTCAAGGTTGAACGCGATGGCGATCGAGGACGACATTTCGACACACCAGACAGCTGCTCCCCCCTCTGTTGAGGTGAGTGCTCAGGCCAGCACAAACGTGGGCGTCAGTTCTCATCTGATCCGGACCGGCTTCGATCTGTTTCCGCTGGTGGTCTTTTTTGTCACCAATCTGATCGGCGGGATATTCTGGGCCACTGCTTTTTGCATGGCAGCCACGCTTGTCTCGATTAGTGCCAGTTGGCTTCTTTTGCGCCGGATTTCCGCCATGGCGCTGGTCACGGGACTGGGCGTGCTGGTGTTCGGCGGACTGACCATCTGGCTGCACAACGACTGGTTCTTCAAGATCAAGCCTACCATCATAAATGTGTTGTTTGCCAGTGCTTTACTGGGCGGTCTGTGGTTCAATCAACTGTTCGTGCGCTCGCTTTTGGGCGAAGCCCTGAAACTCTCCGACGTGGGCTGGCGCAAGCTCCAATGGCGCTGGGGACTATTTTTTATTCTTCTTGCCCTTGTAAATGAGGTGGCCAGATACAATCTGTCGACTGAGGTTTGGGCAGCGTCGAAGTTCGCCAGTTTCCCATTGACCTTTATTTTTATGGTGTCCCAGGTTGGCCTCTTCAGGGAGTACGCCGTGGACACCGAAACCCGTGATGGCAATACGTCGCAGACGGCCGACCGTCCGCGTTGACGTTTGATTCAGGACGATGTGGCCTTGTTCGAATTTTAGACAACTCAGGATTGACCAGCGTCCGCATTATCGCTAAATTGTTGTGGCCTGAGCAATGCTTTGTTGGCACTCAGCTACTCCTGGATCACCATTCGATCAGAAGAAGTCTCAAGACTTGCGCCCCAATCGCAAGCGTGAGGAAAAATTAACATTGGTGGTAAGATGACCCCTGCAAATCTAAGCCGTAAACTCGAAAACTCCGCGACGCATCTCCTGCATCGCGCAACGCAGTGCGCAAGCGAACTGTTCGCAAGCGAAGCCGGCAAGGACAATCTAACTCCTCGCCAGTACGCCATTCTCGTCACGATCGCCGAGAATGAAGGCGTAAGCCAGACCGGCCTCGTTCAGCGTACGGGCATCGACCGCTCCACGCTGGCCGATGTCATTCGCCGCATGATCGGCAAGGGCCTGATCCAGCGCAAGCGGACCAAGGAAGACGCCCGCGCTTACGCCGTGAAGCTCAGCGATAAGGGCTGGCGCGTGCTTGAAAACGCCGATCCCGGCGCTGTCAAAGCTGATCAGCGTCTGATGGCAGGACTTTCTGCCACTGAGCGCAAGTCGTTCATCGACAGTCTCGAAAAGATGATTACCTCGGTGGAAGCCAAGGCTCAGCGCTAGCATTCGAGGGCGTTGGGCAACTCTGATTTGCCGACGTATCGAATGTATCTTTGATACCAAGGGCACGATGCGGCATCCCACAGATGCGGTCGCGCTTTTTGGCTTTGGGTAGCTCGCATTTTGCGCCAGTCGCTCTGTTTGCGACTCCCCGGAGCCGCGTTGGAGCTTGCGTATCCGCACCGATCCGGCTTCACTTCGCCCGCCTCGCAAATCCCCATACCCAGGCTTCCGCTCACCGAGCCGCTCCAATGCAACGCTTTCGCACTTCGACTGGCGGCTTGATTGATCGCACAAAGCCGGTTGACTTCATATTTGACGGCAAGAGCTATCAGGGGTTCGCTGGCGACACGTTGGCCTCCGCCCTGCTTGCCAATGGCGTGCATATGGTGGCGCGCAGTTTCAAGTATCACCGCCCGCGAGGCATTCTCGGGGCGGGCTCGGAAGACCCGGCAGCACTAGTTCAAGTTGGCGCCGATCCGCACGCAACCGACCCCAATACGCGGGCCACCGAAATTGAGATTCATGACGGCCTGTCGTCTCGAGCCCAGAATTGCTGGCCATCGCTGGGTTTCGACTTGGGCGTGCTGAATGATGTGGCATGGCGCTGGCTGCCAGCAGGCTTCTACTACAAGACCTTCATGGGGCCGCCGGCCAATTGGATGATGTTCGAACCGTTCATCCGTCGTGCCGCAGGTTTGGGTTCGGCGCCGCAAGGTCCCGACCCGGACCGCTACGAGAGCCAGAACCGCCATTGCGACGTGCTCGTGATTGGCGGCGGGCCCGCGGGCCTGCTGGCAGCGCTCTCGGCAGCCAGCTCCGGCGCGCGCGTTATACTTGCCGAAGAGACATCGCTTCTCGGTGGCCGGCTGAATGCTGCCGATCCCGTGACAACCCGCGTCGATGGTGCAGCACCGCGCGAATGGGTTACCGCGATCGAAGCAGAGTTGCGCCGCTGTTCCGAAATAACAATCCTGCCGCGGACCTGCGCCTTCGGCTACTACGCCGACAATTTCGTCGGCTTGCATGAGATGGTGCAAGACCACTTGCCGCCAGCGTCCCGCGATCCCAGGCAACCGAGACATCGGTTATGGCGTGTACGCGCCAAACAAGTTGTGCTCGCGACCGGGGCAATCGAGCGTCCCCTGGTGTTTCACGGCAACGACCGGCCCGGCATCATGCTGGCGAGTGCTGTCGAGACCTACTTGAATCGCTATGGCGTCAAAACGGGCGAGCGCGCCGTGATCTTTACTAACAACAGTGGTGCATGGCAGACCGCATTCCAACTCGCTGCGGCCGGCGTCAACGTGGTTGGTATTGTCGACGCTCGCCCTGCTCCCGAGGAGCAGCTGATGCGGCAGGCCGCAGGGTTAGGCATACCCGTGCATCCACACGCCACCATTGTCGATACCGGCGGGCGCAGACGGGTGACGCAAGCGGTCGTGCGACGGCTTGACGGCAAAGGCGGCGTGACGGGCGCTGCGACCGTTATCGTCTTCGATCTGATCGCTGTCTCCGGAGGATGGTCGCCGAACGCGGCCCTGTTCTCGCAATCACGAGGTAAGTTGAGGTTCGATGCCGGTCTGCCGGCGTTCCGTCCGGGCCAATCCTGGCAGGCGGAATGCTCTGCTGGCGCGGCAAACGGCGCGGTCACTACGGCAGACTGCCTCGCGGAAGGGGCAACCGCCGGGACCGATGCAGCCGCCAAAGCTGGGTTTGACGCCAAGACGGCTGGTGTGCCGGCGATCACAGAACCATCCGCGCCCGTTTACAATGCGATTGCCACCTGGCAGCTGCCGTCGGGCCGCCCAAAGGGCTCGACACGTGCCTTCGTCGACCTGCAGAACGACGTTCAGGCTAAGGATCTTCAGCTTGCGGCGCAAGAAGGCTACGGCTCGGTCGAACACGCCAAGCGCTACACCACAACCGGCATGGGCACCGATCAGGGCAAGACGGTGGGCATGAATGCCTTTGGCATTCTTGCCGACACACTCGGCAAGCCCATCCCCGAGGTCGGGGTGACGACCTACCGCCAGCCCTTCAAACCGGTGACGTTCGGGGCGCTCGCCGGCCAGCACGGGGGCGGGCTCTATGCTCCGCGCCGCACGACCCCAATGCATGATTGGCACGTGACGCGGGGTGCGATTTTCGAGCCTGTCGGCGAATGGCTGCGCGCGCAAACTTATCCCAACCCGGCTGAAACTTTCGCCGCCGCCGTGCAGCGCGAAGCCAAGCTCACCCGCGCGGGCGTGGGCGTGTTGGACGCATCGACGCTCGGAAAGATCGATATTCGCGGCCGCGATGCACGCGAGTTCCTGAATCGCATCTACACCAACGCCTGGATGAAGCTCGCGCCCGGCCGTTGCCGCTACGGCCTGATGCTGCGCGAAGACGGCATGGTGTTCGACGACGGCGTGACGGCCTGTCTGTCCGATACCCATTTCCATATGACCACCACCACCGGCGGCGCGGCCCGCGTGCTGAACTGGTTGGAGGAATATCTACAGACGGAATGGACCGACCTAGAGGTCTATCTGACCAGCGTGACCGAGCAATGGGCGGTCGCAGCAATCGGTGGCCCCAAGTCGGCCGAAGTGGTCGCGGCGGTCGCCGATGGTTTTGATACCAACCCAGACACGTTCCCGTTCATGTCGTTCCGTGACGCCACCGTCGGCGGCATTCCGGCGCGCATCTACCGCATTTCGTTCACCGGCGAGCTGTCTTACGAGATCAACGTACCCGCGTCCTACGGCATGGCCCTTTGGGAGCGTGTGATGGAGGCAGGCGCGCCGCACGGCATCACGCCCTACGGCACCGAAGCCATGCATCTGCTGCGCGCTGAAAAGGGGTTCGTCATCGTCGGCCAGGATACCGATGGAACGGTCGCGCCGGCTGATCTGCGCATGCCCGGCATGGTCAAGACCAATGCCGATTTCATCGGCCGGCGCTCTCTGACTCGGGCCGATACGGCGCGCGGTGATCGCAAACAGCTGGTCGGTTTGCTGACCGTCGACCCGAACCATGTGTTGATGGAGGGCGCCCACGTTATTTCCAGCAGCACCGAGCCACGCGAGAGGCCGGTGCCGATGTTGGGTTACGTAACATCGTCCTATTACTCGCCGAACGCCGGCCGTTCGATTGCCTTGGCGCTGGTCAAGGGCGGTGGCGAGCGCATGGGGCACACGCTCTACGTATCGCGCAAGGATGGCATGCCGGTAGAGGTAAGGGTGACCGAGACGGACTGGCTGAAGGCTGCGGTCAAGGGAGCAGCCCCATGATCGCTATGCAAAGGCGCTCTGCCCTGGCGCATCGAAGCCCGCTCAAGGCAGATGGCGCGTCCATCGTGGAAAAGCCGTTCGATGGCAAACTCATCTTGCGCGGCGATCTTGCTAGTATCGGCGCAGGGGTTGCCCAGGTCCTGGGCGCCGATTTTCCGGGCAAAGTGTATGAGACGTCGACCGGACCGCGCGCAGTGGCGCAATGGCTGAGCCCGGACGAATGGCTTCTAGTCACGGCCCCCGGCGCCGAGGGGGCACTGGCAAAGGATCTCGCATCTGCACTGGCGAGCCAACATCATCAGGTCGCCGACGTTACCGATTACTACACCACGATCGAACTCTCCGGCGCCCACGCACGCGACATGCTGATGAAGATCGCAACCGTTGATTTCCATCCGCGCGCCTTCAAAACCGGCATGGGAGTGACCACCAATCTCGGCCGCGCCACACCATTCCTGCGCCAGACGGGCGACGATGTTCCGTCGGGACCGGCCTTCGACATCGTCATTCGCATTTCGATGGCGGACTATCTGTGGTGTCTGCTGGCGGAAGCCGGTCATGAGTTCGGCCTGCCCGAGCAGAGCCCGAAGGGGCAGGTGAAGCTGCATCTGCCGCATTTCGATGCCAGCCGCGCTTGATCGCTCGTTCCGGAGCGTCGCCAAATGCACCTGCTGCTGACCCGGCCCACGTCGAGCGACGATCCGCTTCCGGAGCTTTTGCGTTTGCACGGCCATACGGTGGTGCGAGATCCGCTGCTTCGAATTGAGCTTCTCCCCGTTCCAGATGGTGACATCGCGGCGGTGCAGGCGCTCGTCGTCACCAGCTCCAATGCGCTCCGCGCCTTCCAAGCCTCGTCCGCACGTCCACGCCTCACGCACCTTCCGGTGTTCGCGGTCGGCGCGGCAACGGCCGCCGCGGCGCGTTCGTTGGGTTTCGCCGACGTTCGTACCGGCGATGGAAGGGCCGGTGCCTTGCTGCCGCTGCTGACGGCCCACCTGTGGCCAACCGCAGGGCACCTTCTCTACTTGCGCGGCGAGCATGTCGCCGTCGATCTTGAGCCCCAGTTGGTCTCTGATAATTTCACTGTACGGTCGCAAATCGTCTACCGCGCCATCCCTGCCAGATCGTTCGCCGCCGAGACAGTCGCCGGGTTCGTGCGTGGCCTGATCGAGGGCGTCGTCCTGCTGTCGCCACGAACCGCCGAGACCTATGCCGAACTGGCCGAGGCTGCCGGCCTGGCTCGCGAACTGGCACATGTCACCCACTTCTGCCTGTCACCGCGCATTGCAGAGGCTCTGGCAGGGCTGGACGATGTTCGTGTTCGCAGTCCGAGCCGGCCCGAAGTGCAAGAACTTGTTGCGCTTATCGACCTGAGCGCTACACAGTCCTGACCCAGGGCGGCGGGTCCTCACCACTGCTCGGATATGGTCCGGGCCCAGTTGACGACTGGCGTTAGTAAGGCACACGGATGACCGATACTCCAAAAGACCCCGGCAAGGCGGGCGCGCGTCCGGCAGCCGGGCCGCAGCAGACCAAGCGCCCTGCAGCCATCATCGATCTGCAGGCCACCGAAATCGAACGGAGCGATATCCCTGGCACCTCTGCCGGGACGGATGCCAGGGCGGCCGAACAGTCAAAGCCTGGCGAGGCGGCCGCCAGCGGCAAAAGTTCTGAATCTGTCAAGGCTGAAGCGGCCAAGCCCGACACACCAAGACCCGCCTCGACCGCCACCATGCAGCCGGCCAAGCCGCCCCGCCGTTCGTCCGGTGTCGGTGGGTTTCTGAGCCACACGGTGGCCGGATTGGCCGGAGCGGCAGCGGCCCTGTTCGGCGCCGACTACCTCGCCAATCTGGGCTTCGACATTCCGACATTTTCGGCCGCGCAGGTGCAACAGCTCAACCGTCGCCTTGCGACCCTTGAGTTGAGCAACAAGGAGAACGGCACCGCGCCGACGACAAATCTGCTCAAGGAGCAGATTGAGTCCATGAAGGCGCAGTTGGACCAGATGGCTCCTGCTCCAGCCGCCATCGATGGATTGAAATCGCAACAGTCGCAGTTGATCGACCGCACCGGAAAAATCGAGCAGATGCTGGCGGCCCAATCGGCCAACACGGCACCGGCCGAACGCATCGCCAAGCTTGAGGACCAATTCAAGCTGATGGCGCAGTCGGGCGCCGCCGGACAAGGTGGGCAACCCGGCCAGATGGCCGCGCTGGTCACCAAGCTCGACGGCATCGGTGCCACGCTTGATGAGCGGCTGACTGAAATGCGCAAGAGTCTGCAGGGCGACATGCAAAAACAGAGCGCCCATTTCGAGGATAGGCTGAGCGAGGTCGACAAGGGCATGTCCGTCGCGACTCTCAAGGCCAGCGGCAAGACGCTGTCCGATGAGATCGTCGGTATGAAGGCCGCGAACAATAAACTGAGCCAGGATATTGCCACCGTCGGCGCCGGCACGCAGCAACTGCGTCAGGACTTGGCGGCATTGAAGGTCACCACAGGTGACCTTGGATCTCAACTGCTGGCGGCCACTGGCTCGTTCGCAAAGACCGACCAGCTGAGCTCCGTTAACGCCGTGACCACCAAACTGCAGGCCGATCTCGCTGCTATCGCGGCGCGCGATCAGAGCCGGGAGCAGGGCGCCAACCGTATTCTCTTGTCCCTGCAGTTGACCAATCTGAAGCGCGTCGCCGAACGCGGTGGGTCGTATGCCAAGGAACTGGCCGATGTCCGGCGTATCGCGCCCAAGGATCTCGACCTGTCGGCGCTGGACGCCAAGGCTGAAACCGGCTTGGCCACGAGCCAGCAGTTGGCGTCTGAGTTCAAGGATCTGACTTGGTCCCTGGTCAACGCCGACGCCAAGCCATCCGACGATGGCTCGCTGATCGGCCAACTGTGGCAGGGCGCCCGCTCGGTGGTTCAGATCCGCAAGAGCGGAAACGTCGACGGCGCGGGGACCGATGCCATCGTGGCGCGCGCCGAAGTCCGGCTTCAGGCCGGCGACCTTGACGGGGCTTTGCGCGAGGTGAGCCAGCTGCAGGGCGATGCCCGCAAGGCGGCCGCGCCGTGGACGGCCAAACTGGCTGCGCGGTTGTCGCTCGACCAGGGATTGGCCGCTGTCGATGCGAGCCTGCTTAAACTGATGGGGCCCTCCGCCAGCAATTGACCCTCACTATTCAAGAGTAACGGAATTCAAGAGTAACGGATATGGCGCGTTTGATTGGTTACTTCCTGGCTCTGGCCGCAGGCACGGCAGGCCTTGCTTGGCTGGCGGATCGTCCTGGTACGCTCACCGTGGACTGGCAAGGCTACGAGGTACGTCTGAGTGTGTTTCAGGCCGTAGTGCTATCCCTTGTCAGCCTTGCCGTGCTCTGGCTTCTGGCCTCGCTGCTTCGCAGCTTGTGGCAAAGCCCGCAGTCGGTGACACGGTTCTTTCACAAGCGCCGCCAACAGCAGGGTCTTGAGGCCCTGACCAGCGGAATGATTGCGGTCGGCGCTGGCGACCGGGTGCTGGCGGCCCGCTATGCGACGCAGGCCAGCCGTGCGCTACCGAATGAGCCATTGACGGATCTGCTGCGCGCCCAGACCGCCCAGCTCGCTGGTGACCGCAAGACGGCCCAGCGCGTCTACGAGCAAATGTTGCTGTCGCCTCAAACCGAACTGTTGGGATTGCGCGGACTTTATCTCGAAGCAGAACGCGCCAACGATCTGGTCGCGGCACGCGGACTGGCCGAGCAGGCCTTGAAGCGCGGCCCCAAACTAGGCTGGGCCTCCGACGCGCTGTTCGACATGCAGTGCCGTCAGTCCGACTGGTCTGGGGCCATAGTCACGTTGGCGTCTGCCCGCCGCAACGAGCTTGTCTCGCGCAAGGACGCAGAGCGCCGGCGCGCGGTGTTGCTGACCGCCCAAGCCATGGATCTGGAGGACAAAGATCCTGCCAGGGCCGAGACGCTGGCGTGCGAAGCGCACGACCTTGCACCCGACTTGGTGCCAGCCGCCGAGATCGCGGGACGCCTGCTGGCCGCACGCGGCAAAATGCAGAAGTCGACCGCCACGATCGAGCAGACCTGGAAACGCGTTCCGCATCCCGATCTCGCGGTCATTCACGCCTACGCCCGCACCGGCGACTCGCCGCGCGATCGCCTGCAGCGCGTGCGCAAGTTGGCGGCGCTAACGCCTGGAAACCGCGAGGGTATCATCGCCATCGCCAACGCGGCGATTGAGGCGCGCGCCTGGGCGGAAGCGCGCGCTGCCCTGGAACCCCTGCTCAGTGACGGGTTGTCGGCGCGGATTTGCGTGCTGATGGCGCGCATCGAGGGCGGCGAGAAGGGCGACTCCGGCCGCGTGCGCGAGTGGCTGGCGCGGGCGATCCATGCCCCGCGTGATCCGGTGTGGGTCGCCGATTCGCACGTTTCGGACCGCTGGGTCGCGGTCTCGCCGCTTTCGGGCCGCTTCGACGCCTTCGAGTGGAAAGTTGCCGAGCAGCTGACCGAAAACGTCCGCGGTGCGCTCTTGCTGGAAGAACTTGCGGAGTTTTCGGCACCGGACAGCACGCCGGCCCAGCGTCGTCCTGGCGTCATCGAGCACCCCACGGCGATCGACCCCGAGCCGCTGGCACCGGTTATGGCAGCCCGTGCCCACACAGGGTCCGCGGTGGACATCGCTCCGGGGACACAAACCGCTTCTGATGGCCTGGCTGCCGCCAGCGACCCAGTTTCGCTGGCCGCGATGCGGGCGCTGCGCGCCGATCGCGCCGCCGAGGCGCCGAGGGCGAGTGCAGCCGTCGAGTCGCGCGTCAAAGACGTGGGGACAGCTGTGGCCATCAAGGCAAATGGTGCCGGAGCGGCCGGCGATGCCGCACCGCTTCGAAGTAACTCGCCTATCCCTGCAGGCGAGGGCGAACCCCTTTCGGCCCGCAAGCCGGGCGAGGTGGAATTCTTCGTCAATCCGCACGCGCCCGACGATCCGGGACCTGATCGCACGGCCTCATCCCGCGTCGCCTCAGGTTGACCGTTGCTCTTGGTTGGTATTGCGAGCGCCACGGGCCCGTAACGTCATGACTTGGCGCAGCATCGTTATTACACTGCTTCCCGAGGCTTTTCCCGGTCTGCTCGGCTTGTCGCTTGCGGGGCGGGCGCGAGACGAGGGGGTATGGTCGTTAGAAACGGTAAGTTTGCGCGACTTCGGCTTCGGCCAACATCGCACCGTGGACGATACGCCCGCCGGCGGCGGGCCTGGCATGGTGCTGCGAGCCGACGTTGTGGCGGCGGCGGTTGACCGCGCGAGATCTATAGCCGCGGGCCTGCCGGCGATCTACCTGTCACCGCGCGGCGTACCGCTGACCCAGGGGCTGGTGCGAGAATGGGCGTCCGGTGCAGGCATTATTCTGCTGGCGGGCCGCTTCGAGGGTGTTGACGAGCGTGTCCTTGCGGCACGCGAACTGCTGGAAGTTTCGATCGGCGACTTTGTCCTGTCTGGCGGTGAACCGGCCGCCATGGCCGTGATTGATGCCTGCGTCCGCTTGCTTCCTGGAGTCATGGGAAAGGCGGAGTCTGGCGACAGTGAGAGTTTCGAGAACGATCTTTTGGAGTATCCGCAGTACACCCGGCCCCGCGCATGGGAAGGCCGATCCATCCCGGACGCCCTGCTCTCGGGCGACCACAAGCGCATTGCGCAGTGGCGGCGCCAGGAGGCGATCAGGCTGACGCAGGAAAGGCGCCCCGATCTTGCGGCACGGCGCGCCGCATTGCCCTCCGGCGACTGAACGTCCCCGGAGATCGGTTGGTGACGGTGGCGTGTCAGGCGACGGCTTTTGGACCGACCGAAGGGGCATTGGACCGGACATGCGTGCCCGCAGCGTCGCCGCACCAGCGCTCCAGAAGGGCCGACAAGTTAGATCGATCGAACGGTTTGGCAAGGTAATCGTCCATGCCCGCGTTGAGACAGGCTTGGCGGTCTTCGGCAAATGCGTTGGCGGTGAGCGCGATGATCGGTGGCCGGATGACCGGCTGGGCAGCGGCCCCCTCGGCACCGAACAGTTTGTGCACCTCGCGCGTCGCTGTCAGGCCGTCCATCTCGGGCATTTGAACGTCCATCAGGACCAGATCGAAGCCCGCTTCGCCCGCCTGAACGCTCGCGGCTATCGCGGCAACCGCCTCGCGCCCGTTGCGCACGCGCACGACTTTGGCACCCAGAAGTTCGAGCATGCGGCTGCCCAGCAGGGCGTTGATATCATTGTCCTCGGCCAACAGGATGCGACGCCCGACTTGCGGCAGGGACGACTGCGCAAGGCCGGCAGCTGATCCCGCCGCCGGGTCGGAACTGTGGATCAGGTTGTCTTGAGTCTTATGGCGCGAGCGCAGCTGCACCAGCAGCGAGGACGGACGCAAGGGACGTATCAGATACGAATCGAAACCAACCCGGCGAAACTCCTTCAACAGCCCGCGCTGGCCAACTTCGATCAGCACCAGACCGCGCGCCAACGGTCGTCCGTTCGGTCCGGCGCCAGTTGCGTCCAACAATCGCCCTGCCAGCGCAGCGCCAACATCGGCGTCAACGATGACGGAGTCGTATGAGCCGACATCGTCGGATGCGATCAGCGCCTCGATGCCGTCGCGGCCTGCCTCGGCGACATCGACGAGATGCCCGGCAGCTTCCAGCGATTGCAGCAGCAAGCGGCCTTCAATCGACTTGGCGGTGGCGACCAGCACGCGTTGCCGGCGTCCCGCCCCGGACCACTCGTCAAACACCCGGGCGCTGTCTTTGACCTGACCGAGCTCAATGCAGACGCTGAATGCGGCGCCTTGGCCAATTTCGCTTTCGACGCGAATGTCCCCGCCCATGGCCAGCGCAAGGCGCTTGGAAATTGCCAGGCCTAGACCTGTGCCGCCGAAACGCCGCGCCGGAGTTGTGTCTGCCTGCACGAACTCGCCGAAGATGCGGGCCTTGTCGACTTCGGTCAGGCCGATGCCGGTATCGCGAACCGTCACCTCGAGCCCCACGGGTGCTTCAGCATCAATCGGCGTATCGCCTGGACCGGACGCGGCCGGATGAACCTCGACCGTTACGCCACCGCTCTCGGTAAATTTTACGGCGTTACCAACCAGATTCATCAGGATCTGGCGCAGCCTCGTCTCATCGCCGATGAAGTGACGTGGCAGCGCTGGATCGATGAACCAGCCAATTTCAAGGCCTTTGTCGTGAGCGCGCGGGGCCAAAAGTTCGACCACCCCTTGGACCAGATCGTCAATGCTGAGCGGCGCGCCGGTCAGCTCCAGACGGCCCGCCTCGATCTTTGAGAAATCCAGGATTTCGTCAATTAACGACAGCAGCGTCTTGGCCGATTGGTCGATGGCGCGGGCATAGGTGCCCTGCTCGGGATTGAGTTCGGTGTCGATGAGCAGGCTGGTCATTCCCATGATGCCGTTCATGGGTGTACGAATTTCGTGGCTCATGACAGCAAGGAAGCGTGATTTGGCGCGATTGGCTGCCTCGGACTGATCCCGCGCCTCCTGCAAGGCAACTTCGGCGGTATGCTGCTCGGTGACGTCGCGGCCCACGCTTTGGGTCTCTTGTTCACCTTCGATGAAGTAATCTTCCCAGGCGAACCAACGCGGTCCCTGGGCGGTCTCGATTTCAAGCAGATAGCGCCGGCGGCGCCCGCCGACCTCAAGGACATTGTCGCTCGAAGATTGCCCCCCCAAGCGCCTGGGCTGAAATTGCGTGCCCAGCACATCACTCGCCTCGATGCCGAAAACGCGGCAGAACGAGCGGTTGACAAAGATCAGGCGCCCCTCGGCGTTGCGGCGCAGAATCACATCCTGCTGACTGTCGAGCAGATCGCGATAGCGGGCCTCGTTGTCGCGCAACTCCCACTGCATATCCTTAAGGGACTCAATCCCCCGCTCGAAGCGGTCGCCGAGCACATCGATGCCACCGTTTGCTACGGTGCTCACGACGACGCGCGAACGGCCGAGCCGGATGTAGACCGAGCCGAGTATGAGAATCGCGGCTCCCAGCGCGACCAGCACTTGCGCCGGTCCCAATACCGCCGGCTGCAGTGCCACGCCCGTGAGCAGGATCACCATGCCGACGGCCAGTGTCAGCATGTCGTCGCCGAAAGCTTTTGTGATCTCACTCCAGTCAAACGTGCCCGCCACGGGCGCTGCCGGCGGAGTATTTGCCAGATGCGGATTGAGCGGCGACGCCGGGCGTGCCGCCGAACGTTCCGGTACGACCCCGCGTCCCATGGACTTAGCTTGGTTCGGCACGAGTGCCTGTCCCTGTCTGATATGCAGTCGCCTCACAACGCGGCAACTGTCGGCCGGCGCGCTTAACGCGTCCCTAAACCAATCGGTAAACTGCTCATGAAACCGCGCGCGGGCCGTGTGTTGCTTATCGTATGGTAAAGGCAGCGTTGACGTGCGTCCCGGCGGGTATCACGACGCCTGCGGCTTGCGGTTCAGTTCGCCGCGATAGCTTAGGGCTTCGGCGACGTGCACCCGCCCCACCGCCTCGGCATGGTCGAGATCGGCCAGAGTGCGCGCGACCCGAAGCGTGCGATAGAACCCTCGGGCCGTGAGCTGCGCGCCGTCTGCCGCCTCGCGCAGCAGCGCGTTGCCACTGGCGTCAAGCTGCACCACCTCTTCGAGCTTCTGAACCGGGCAATCGGCGTTGGTGCGGACGGACTTAATTCCGAAGGCGGCGTAGCGTTCGGCCTGGATCTGCCGGGCCGCCGCGACGCGCTCGCGTACTGCTGCGCTGTCTTCAGATGGAACCGGTTTCACGAGGTCGGCAGCACTGACGGCCGGCACCTCAATTTGCATATCGATGCGATCAAGCAGGGGGCCAGAAATGCGCGACTGGTACCGCTCGGCGCAATTCTGGCCGCGCCCGCATGAGAATCCCGGTTCGCCCGCCCGCCCGCAACGGCACGGATTCATGGCCGCGATAAGCTGGATGCGCGAGGGGTAGGAAATGCGGTGATTGGCGCGTGCGATGGCAACTTCGCCCGCCTCCAGGGGCTGGCGCAGAGAATCCAGTACCTGCGGTGTGAATTCCGACATTGCGTAGCAAGCGCAGGAAGTAGCGAAATCAATGGGTTAGCAAGGATGGATCGATATGGATTCGGCTTAATCCCGCCACAGTCAATCCATCCAACAAACACACGCCACTGGCGGATTCATTTGTGGATAATGGTTTGATCCATCTAGTGCCAATTGGCGCTCCAAGTCTATTTTCCCTCATCGACGGCTGGCGATTCGAGGGGCACGCTATGGCGGAAATAGACGCGATTACGGATTTGGTCGGTGATTTCGACTTCAAGTCTCGACTCATCGAGGCCTATCGGCGCGGCCTTCGTGATGGCGCGGCACTCACGCGCGACAAGGTACTCAAGGCAGTCACGGACCCAGTAACCGATACGAGCGCCCTCTCGCCCGTTTCGACGCCAATAACTCCGGCAGTAGCCCTGTCGGCATCGCCCGGCCGCGTAGCGCACGGCACGGTTCGTCCGGTTGTGCAAAGAGTTCTGAGGGACAGTCCAGGGCTAACAAAGACTGAGACGGCACGCCGAGTTGCAGCCATCGACCCGCGAATAGCTCCAGCGTCAGTCGCCAATGAACTGAACCGAAATAGTCCGCCAGCCCGCAAGGAAGGCGCGCTTTATCGCTGCGATGGCAGCAATTGGCACTGCATCGATTTTGAAGAACAGAATGCGGCGGGGACCTCTGCTGGAGGCACTGTCCCCGCCGACAAGGGGGCGGTCCGGTTCTCAGGTATTGCGTCTACTGGACCGTTCCCCGACCAATTCACCGGTACTGATCCCCGATCATCTCCAAGGACGGGATCTGCACCTAGCGTCCACATCCAACAGGGCAGCTA
>JAYUAJ010000408.1:0-8235 GCA_043741375.1 Hyphomicrobiaceae bacterium
GTTCCCATTTTCTCAGCCCATTTTCGTGAGCCGATCGACGACAGCGTTCGTGAGCCGCTCACAGCGGTGGCCATCAAACGGAAAAACATCGCCGAGCAGCGGATCGATATGCTCCGCAAGCGCCTCTTTGAGCAGCCGCCGCGCACGATGCAGGCGCGTCTTGACAGTTTCAGGCCGCAAATCCAGAAACGCCGCCGTTTCCTCGACGCTCATGTCTTCCAGCACACGCGCAACCAGCACGGTGCGAAAGTCGGCGGGCAGGGCGTCAATCGCACGCTCGAGAAGCTGGCTGAGTTGTCGTTGTGCCAAGGTGCGCTCCGGATCGACAGGGTTGTGACCGCCCAAGGGAAAGTGGACGACATTGTGGGGGAGCCTTGGCGGCACCCCGGCGGCATCGATCGGCGGCTCGACCCGGCGCCGCAGCCGCTGCAAGGCTTCGTTGACGACGATCCGGGTCAGCCACGTCGAGAGAGTGGATTGCGCGCGAAACGCATGCAGCGACTGGAATGCCCGTAAATAGGACTCTTGTAGCACGTCCTCTGCCTCGCCGTCGTCGCTCACGATGCTGCGGGCGACCCGGAAGAGCCGCCGGTTATGCTGACGGATGATGCTGCGAATGGCAGTCTCGTCCTTCAGAATGGCAAGCTGGACAAGGTCGGCCTCGGCGAGCCGGCCGGGATCGTGGAGCGCTTGAGACATGCGGCATCCTTTAGCATGGTCGCGGAGCGTTATACATTGGATGCGCTTTCTGGAGAAAGGTTCCCGCGTCCAGATTCCATGAAGATTTTGGACCCTTCGGTGGCGCAGCATCCGCCGTCTGCGAGGTGATGCTCTTGCAACAGATCAGTTAGCCCGCACGTTGATATTGCCCTTCATGTTGGGATGGAACCTGCAAAAATATTGCAAGGACCCAACCTCGGTCGCTTGCCAATCCGCCGTCTTGCCCGCTGGAATCATGACATCCCAGGCACCACTTGTTGCGCCGGGCTTGGCGGTGGCGGTGTGTGCGATGAAATCATGGTTGGTCCACCGCACCGTATCGCCAAGATGAATATTTATTTCGGCAGGCGTATAGGCCAGCTTGCTGATATCGGCTTGCACAACCTCGCCGGCGAGCGCGTTCACCGCGCCCGCCGTCAAGGTTGTGCCACCAGACCTGATCGTATCACGGTTACGGACATTGTAGACGATCCCTAATTGAGGCTCTTGGCGACGTCTTCGGCGTGTTTCTCGTGGCCTTGGAAAATCTTAAGGCCGGTTTCCAGCAAGCCCTTGAGTTCGGCATTTTGCGCCGAGGGGATCAGTAGGTCGGCGAGCGCGCCGTTGACAGCTTTGTGGTAGGCGACTTCGTTGGCAACGTAAGCCTTGTCGAAGTCAGCGCCTGAGAGCTTGGCGAGTTCCGCACGCTTTGCCTCTGCGCTAGTGGCAAGGCTCTTGCTTGTGTCATTGTCTTCTGGCGTTACACCTAGTTTCTTAACCAGTGCCAAGGCCTGATCGTTGACCGCGTTGTGGTCGGCGACCATGTTGGTGGCGAAAGAGCGCACGGCGTCGTTTTTCGAGCTGGCAAGGGCTTGCTCGGCAGCCTTCACATCCAGAACGCCCGCAGTGTAGGCGATATGCGCGATCTGCGGATCGGTCGGCTTTTCGGCGGCGCTGGCCGTGTGGGCGCCGGCGAGCAAGATAATTGCGGCAAGCCGGCGCGCGATTGATGTCAGTTTCATGAGAACCTCCGTTGATAGTGCCCGGACCTGTTGCGGGTACTCAACGATTGGATGAAGCCTGGCCAAAAAGGTTCCCGCCGAACTACCGCGAAGCAATTCCAGCCCGCATCGCCTCAGGGATGCCGAGCACTTCGGCAACCTCTTTCACGCTCTGCTCGTGGCTGCCTCATCGGCCGTCGGCGTGTGGCCAGGTTGCGACGGCGAGAAGCGCTGGGAGCCGGCAGATTTCGGAGTCTCGGCCTCCCGCCGGAGGCCCGTCGGTATCAAGAGATACGGTGCTGGTTTTCCGTCGCACGAAACAATTCAGCCCGCAGGAACGTCCGCGGACTGAACGCATTAGGAGGACTGGGGACTAGCGGTGCCGGTCTTCACGGCGGACGTCGCCGGGCTGGTTCTTGTCTTCCTGGCGGACGTCGCCGGGTTGATTCTTATCTTCCTGGCGGACGTCGCCGGGGGCGCCCTTGTCTTCCTGACGCACGTCGCCTGCAGCGTTGTCCGCCCCGTTGCGGGCGATTGCAGGAGCAGCAAACAATGCGACGGTCAAGAGGCCCGCAAGTATCAAGGGTGTCTTACGCATGAACTAACTCCTCGAAGTTGAGCACCCAGATTATCCGGGAGCGGGACACCATTAAATTTGGCCGCCTGAGGCTGTCCTGACATGGCGCGTCAGCTGAATGTCAGCGTCCGGCGTGGACGCGTTGCCGCTGCAACAAAGCACCTTATGATCACTATACTGAGAACTCCCATATACTCGAAACTTGTTGACAATCGCGCCCCGCCCGCAGGCCGCGCCGCAAATCGAGGTGCACGCGGACTGCCGCATCGACCATCAGCGTGCGGCCGGGTTGGTATCGCATGCGCGGCGCAGGACCCGGACGATGCAAGACGCATCGGCGAACAATATTCGGACCTGAAATCCTGCATGCGATCCACGCCAGGTCCATTGTCCGGCGGCTTCGCCTGACTTCAGCTGCTACGAGCCCCGTCCCCACCCTTGAACCTCCCCGTTCCGCGCCGCGACCAACCCCGCAAGGCGAGGTGCGTGCTCAGGTCTGAGCATCCGCACTAGCGCTCTGCCGCGCCAGCGGAAAAATTTCCCACAGCCAGAGGAACGGAATTGTCCCATGTCGATCAAGCGCTTCGCAGATTACCCACCGGGCGGGCCGCGCGCCCTCGCCAAGAACCTACACTTTAGATTAGCATATATGCGTACCTCTAGGCCGGACGATGCAGCGAGGGACGCCATGCGGATCGACACTCTCACGACCAACACAATGAAGCGCTCGGCGTTCGATCGCCTGAAGCTGGGGCTGGTCGCAGTCGCGGCGGGCGTCATGGCTGTCGGCGCTCTGGTCGCCCCCGCCTCGGCGCAGACGCCGATCCTGCACAAGGGCAACGCCATCATCACCAGCTTTTCTGGCACGGTGGTCGCGGCCAATCCCGCGCCAAGCGCGGACCCCACCGACAACCTCTTCATCGACCTCAATGGCGCATCGATGCGCCTGCAGGACATTTCGGCGGGCGGGCAGCCGCCGCAGGGGCAACTAATCGCCTCGCCGACGACGTTTCAGGCGCAGGCCAAGGACGTCGGCCAGGTGTTTGGGATCGCCATGGATGATGGGCGCGGGCCGGATGGGGTTAGTTCGACGACGCCGGACGTTTATCTCTCAGCCTCGTCGGCCTTCGGGTTGCAGATCGTACAACCGGACGGCGCGGGGCATCTTATCCGCATGCGAACGGGAAATCCGGGCGCGCAGTGGATGCCGGGCCAGTGGGGCGATCCCACCAAGGGCGGCACGCCGGGCAGCATCTGGAAGGTGAACGGCACGACGGGCGAAATCAGCCTGTTCGCCAACGTGCAGCTCGCGGGCCATGCCAATAGCGGGCCGGGGCTGGGCAACATTACGTTCCACGCCAAATCGCGGCAGATTTTCGTGTCGGACCTCTCGACCGGCATGATCCACCGCTTCGACATGCACGGGACGGATCTTGGCTATTTCGATCATGGCGTGCAAGGGCGCGTCGCACCAGGGCTCGCTCCGATCCCGGACGATCCGGCCAACCGGCTCGATATCGCCATTCCGCTGTTCAATTCCGAAGACGCCAGCACCTGGCATTACGCCCAGAAGGGCCGCATGGTCTGGGGCGTTCGTGCGCATGGCGACCGGCTCTATTATGCGACCGCGGAAGGCCCGCAAATCTGGTCCGTCTCGATCGGCGAGGACGGCAGTTTCGGCGCCGATCCGCGTCTGGAAATCGATGTTACGGGCACGCCCGCCAACAACGCCATATCCGACCTGGTGTTCGACGGGCAGGACTATCTCTACCTCGCTCAGCGCGGCGCCGCGCGGGGCGATTATGCGTATAAGACTTTTGCGGAGCCGGCCAAGTCGGTCGTGCTGCGTTATCGCTACGACGTGCCCACGGCAAAGTGGGTTCCGTCGCCTGAGGAATATGCCGTCGGTTTCCCGCCGAACTATCGCAACACCAATGGCGGCGTGACGCTAGGCTATGCCTATGACAAGACCGGCGCCTATCTCCCCGGAACGTGCGGCCGTATGGTTTGGTCGACCGGCGAGCTGCTGCGCCAGGGATCGGGCCTGCCCGGACCCGAAATCGTGCACGGCCTGCAGGGCATGGACCGCGGCCTGGTCCGCCCCGCCAACCAGCCGCCGGCGCAAAGCTATTTCACCGACTATGATGGTACGTTCGAGGATCCGGACGTGCACGGCCATATGGGCAACGTGAAGATCTGGCAGCCTTGTGAAGGCACGCCCGGCTTTACCTATGTCGCCCCGCCGACCGGCACGTTCAATCTGACGCTGACCAAAATCGCCGATCCCAAGGACTGCGAAGTCGGCGGCCTCGGGTTCCTCTGCCACTATCGCATCTTCGTCACCAACACCGGTACCACCATCTATGGCGGCCCACTGACCGTGAACGACTGGCTGCCCGAGGCTCCGGCTGGCGCGACCATGACGTTCTCGCCCACGCCACCGTGGAATTGCGCCGCCTTCGGGCCGACGGCCTACCAGTGCTTCCACCCGGGCGTCGTGCTGTTCCCCGGCCAGAGCACCGAGCTCGACGTCACCGTCGATCTGCCTAAATCCTATCCCGATTGCTATCTGAACAACGTCGCCGAGATCGAATGGTGGGATGGCTATCGCGACGCCAACCCGAACGACGATTTCGCCTACGCCGGCGCCCATATCCCGAACTCTCAGTGCCTGCCGCCGACCGGCAAGAAGACCAACCTCGAGATCAAGAAGTACGCCGTCCCGAACTGCAAGCAGCTGCCCTCGGGCGACTGGAACTGCCACTACGCCGTGGTCGTCACGAACACGGGGCCGGGTGTCTACAACGACATCATCAAGGTCGATGACACACTACCGGCCGGCGCCACCGCCACCTTTATCACGCCCGCACCCTGGGCTTGTGCAGGCGGCGCGCCGACTTACCACTGTGCAACCACGGTACCCGTCGCTTTGAACCCGGGCCAGTTCACCGCTTTTGGCGTTAACGTGACAGTCCCGGCGGCCTCCATCAAGGCCGGCCAGTGCAAGGTCCCGAACAAGGTGCACATCACCTATGCTCCGGGTGGGTCGGACGAGAACACCAACCCGGCCGATGACGATGCTTCGGCCACAGCCAGCGTGCCGTCCGAGCAGTGCCTCGGCAAGCAGACCAACCTGAAGATCGAGAAGCTCGCCGGACCTTGCGAACACAAGTCGGTCAACGATGTGTCGGGCTATGTCTGCGTGTTCGGCATCCGCGTCACCAATACGGGACCGGGCGCCTATAACGGCAACATCGTCGTCGACGACACCTTCGCCAGCGCCCCGTTTGCGACGGCCTTTGCGCCATCGCCGCCGTGGAACTGCGTCGGCGGCGGCGCAAGCTGGCAGTGCACCTATCCCGGCGCATCGCTGGCTCCTGGCGGTCATGTCGACCTCGCGGTCTATGCCGCAGTGCTCGACGGGGCTGTCGCCCAGGGTCAGTGCTCGCTGAAGAACACGGCCAAGATCACGGCCGCGGTTCCCGGCAGCGCGCAGAACAACCTCCTAGGCGACGACGAGGCTTCGGCCACGGCGACCATCAAGGACCCGCGCTGCGATCAGACGCCCCCGCCGCCCGCCAAGGACGGCCACGTCAAGATTGAGAAGACCTGCAAGCCGCTTGCTGCGGCCGCTGCCGGGCTCTCATGCCGCATCACCATCACCAATGATGGCGGCGCGCCGCTTCCTGGCACGATCAGCTTTGCCGACCAGGGCACCTGGACGGACAACGGCACGCCGCTGGTCATTTCCAGCGTCACGCCCGACGATCCGGCCATCCAGTGCTCTGGCTTACCGAGCAACCTCGTCTGCACCCTGCCGGGCAGCGCGCTGCCGCCCGGAGCCTCGCACTCGGTCGAGATCGTCATCGCCGGCGGCAACGGCAAGACCTACCGCAACTGCGCCACCATGGTGCAGCCGAACCGGTCGCCGATCGCCGTCGTCGGAACGGCATCGTGCGCCGAGGGCGGTACGGGCAGCTCCATCTCGGTCGTCAAGACCGCGCCGGCTAGCTGCTCATACGGCAAAGACTGCACCTTCCAGGTGACGGTCACCAACGACAGCGACCAGGCTTTTTCAGGTCAGCTGATGGTTGGCGACCTCATGAGACTTGGAGGCGTCAACACCAATGGCGTGGCGATCACGTCGATCTCTCCGCCGCTGAACTGCGACGTTTCCCCGTCGTCCCTGCCGTTCTCCTGCAAGGCGGCGACCTCGCTGGCCGGGCATGAGTCGCATACGCACACCATCACGGTGCATATGCCGGCTGACGGCGGAGGAATACGTTCGGCAGCCGATGGCCTCAACTGCTTCATGGCGGTTGATGCGCTGGGCGCTGCTCCGGGCGCTGGCGACGCCATCGCTGCGGCCGCCACTGGCCCCGGCAATGGACCCGGCTACTCGTGCGTCGGCTTCAAGATGGAGCAGCCCGAGGCCTGCCCGGGCGACCTCAAGCGTGTCGGCACCCAGTGCAAGTGCCCCGAGGGAACCCGGCAGAAGGCCAACTACAAATGTGTCGGCGGCAACGATACGCCCCCGCCCCCGCCGCCACCGCCCAAGAACACTCCGCCGAGCAACGCGTGCTCGAACGGCCAAGTGAAGGTCGATGGCGTGCACTGCTGCCCTGACGGTTGGAGCTGGAAGAACGGCGAGTGCCACAAGCCCACGACGGACACCTGCCCACAGGGCCAGAGCAAGGTCGACGGCAGGCACTGCTGCCCGAGGGGCCAGCTTTGGAACGGCCAATGCTATGATCCGACGCCGCCACCGAAGCCGTGTAAGTTCCCGCTCGTCGGCGAGCCGGGTAACTGCCACCTGCCCGTCATCGACGTCTGCCCCGCGGGCCAGGGCAAGGTGGACGGCAAGCACTGCTGCTTCATCGGCATGGTCTATAAGGACGGTCAGTGCGTGCGGCCCGGCTCGCCCGATCAATGCCCGTCCGGCCAGACCAAGGTTGACGGCAAGCATTGCTGCCCGAGGGGCTACAGCTGGGACGGCAAGTGCTACCCGCCCTCGAACGGCGGCGGCAGCACCCCGCCTAACTGCAAAGGTGTGCTGATCAACGGCGTCTGTCTGGACAAGCTGCCGATCTTCAAGCAGCCCAAGGGCCAAGACCAGCCGCAGGTCAGCTGCAAGCGCGGCCAGAAGCTGATCAACGGCAAGTGCGTGTCGGACACTCCGGCGCCCACCACTCCGGGCTTGATCCTGAAGAAACAGCTGATCGTTCCGAACCTGCAGATCTTCAAGCCGGTGCTCACCCCACAGCAGGGACCTGTGTTGAGGTGAGCCTTTCGGAGTGCCACGATGATCGCCGGCGGCCTGCGGGCCGCCGGTTTGGTTTTGCGCTCAATATTGCCCAGCGCGATGGGCCGCAATCGCGTGCTCGAAACGGCCGAGGTAGTCAGCCGTATAGCTTGGATAATCGAACGTGAGTTTGGAGTGGATTTCCGACACCATGCTCCACAGCGTTTCGCGCAGCAGCGAGGCGCACTTCATGGCCGAATAGCTGCGCCGCAACTGCCCGTCTGCAGGCCGTCCGAAATAGTTCTCCAGCATCCAAGTTTCCTGCTCAGGCGCGAGCCCATTGTTGCTGGCGAGGTTGGCAAGATCGAACAGCGGCGAATTGAATCCGGCATAGTCCCAGTCGATTAGCCAAATGCGCGCGCCATCGTCGATGAAGTTGGCTGGCAGCAGATCGTTGTGGCCGTAGACCATGGCGACCGGCCCCACGTCGCGCTCCAGTTCCTCGGCAATTTCCAGCAACTCAGAAAGCCTGACCAAGTGCCGGCTCAAGCCGTCGCGCAGGGTGTGGCCGTAGTCACGCAGCACATGGAACACCCAGAACACCAGCGCTGGCCCGCGCACCTCGCGGGGCATATCGGTGTGGACGCGCCGGATGAGCGGCAGGATACGGGCCAGCATCTCGGGCCCTCGCACATCCTCGGCGCCAAGCGTTTTAC
>JAYUAJ010000409.1:0-8225 GCA_043741375.1 Hyphomicrobiaceae bacterium
GGCCGAGAGCACCCGCATCGGCCGCGCCACCCGCATCGACAGCGCGCAGGAGCGTTACATCGAGTTCGCCAAGCGCACGTTGCCCCGCAATCTGAAACTGGACGGCAAGCGCGTCGTGATCGATTGCGCCAATGGCGCGGCCTACAAGGTCGCCCCGCTGGCGTTCTGGGAGCTGGGCGCCGAGGTGATCAAGATCGGCGTCGACCCCGATGGCACCAACATCAACAAGAAGTGCGGCTCCACGGCCCCCGAGGCGCTGTGCGAGAAAGTGAAGGAAGTGCGTGCCGATATCGGCATCGCGCTTGATGGCGATGCCGACCGGGTTATCGTGGTCGATGAAAAAGGTCAGATCATCGACGGCGACCAGCTGCTGGCTGTCATTGCTGAGACCTGGCACCGGCGCGGCCGGCTGGCGGCGGGCGGCATCGTGGCGACCGTGATGTCCAATCTGGGCCTGGAACGCTACGTCAAGGGCATTGGCCTTTCCATGGCGCGCACCCCGGTGGGGGACCGCTATGTGGTCGAATACATGCGCAAGCACGGCTACAACGTCGGCGGCGAGCAATCGGGTCATCTGGTGTTGTCGGACTTTTCCACCACCGGCGACGGATTGATCGCGGCGCTGCAGATCCTGGCCGCCGCCGTGCAGCTGGAGCGCCCGGTGAGCGAGGTCTGCAAGCGCTTCGACCCCTTGCCGCAGGTGCTGAAGAACGTGCGCTATCGCGAGGGCAAGCCGCTGGAAGACAGTCAGGTCAAGCAGGCCATCGAGGACGGCCGCGTGCAGCTTGGCAACACCGGACGCCTGGTCATCCGCCCGTCAGGCACCGAGCCGCTGATCCGCGTCATGGCCGAGGGCGACGATGCCGGGTTGGTGAACAAGGTGGTCGGGGACATCGTTGGAGCGCTGCAGAAGGTCGCCGCGTAGCACGGAACCGATGACAGCCCACCCTATGGGGTTTGCCGACTGCACCAAGCCTCGGGCGGCACGCGTTCGCTCGCGAACGCAAAGGGGTTGCCCCCGCACGCGCACTCTCCTAGGTTGCCGGTTCGCCATTCCAAATCCCCTCCCGAGAGCCCCCATATGCGCGCCTCCAACCGTCAGCCCGACGAGCTGCGGCCTGTTCACATCGAGCGGGCCGTGTCCAAACATGCCGAGGGCTCGTGCCTGATCAAGTTCGGCAACACGCACGTTTTGTGCATGGCGAGCCTTGAAGAGCGCATCCCGCCGTGGTTGAAGGGCCAGGGCAAGGGCTGGGTGACGGCGGAGTATTCCATGCTGCCGCGCGCCACCTCCGAGCGTACGCGCCGCGAAGTAACGCAAGGCCATGCCTCGGGCCGCACGCAGGAAATCCAGCGCCTGATCGGGCGCTCGTTGCGCGCGGTGGTGGATTTGAAGGCGCTGGGCGAAAAGCAGATTACGGTCGATTGCGACGTGCTGCAGGCCGATGGCGGCACGCGCACGGCGTCCATCACCGGCGCCTGGGTGGCGCTGAAGGATTGCATCAGCTGGATGCAGGCGCGCAACATGATCAGCGACAATGTCCTGCGCGATCAGGTGGCAGCGATTTCCTGCGGTATCTTCAAGGGCGAGAACCTGCTCGATCTCGACTACTCCGAGGATTCAAACGCCGAGGCCGACGCCAATTTCGTCATGACCGGCTCAGGCGGCATTGTGGAAGTGCAGGGCACGGCCGAAGGCAAGCCGTTCAGCAGTGAGACGTTCGATGAGCTCATGGTCCTGGCCAAGAAAGGTGTCGGCGAGCTGGTGCAGCTACAAAAGCTGACGGTGCTTTAGCGGCGGATTCGGATGGGCGGAGCCGGTGTTGTGCGCACTAGGACGGAGCAAGTTCCCGCCCCTCATCCCGGCCCTCTCCGCGTCAACACGGGGAGAGGGGGCTCGTCCCTCTGGCGACGAGGTAATTGCTGGAGTGAGGCACAAACTTCCCTCTCCCCGCCTCTTGCGGGGAGAGGAGACCGCGTCTCGCCGCCGCCCTTTTTGGCGGCAAGAGCGACGCGGCCGGTGAGGGGCGGCGGTTGGCTCCGGCCGAATGCTCAGCACTAAGAGGTTACGGACATGAAACTCGCTCGCGGCACGCGGCTCATTCTCGCTACCCACAACCAGGGCAAGCTCAAAGAGATGCGCGAGCTGCTGGCGCCCTATGGCATCGAGCTGGTTTCGGCTGCTGAGATGGGGCTGGCCGAACCGGTCGAGACGGAGACGACGTTTGTCGGCAACGCCACTTTGAAGGCACTGGCGGCGGCGAATGGGTCAGGGCTGCCGGCGCTCTCCGACGACAGCGGGATCGAGATTGTAGCGTTGGACGGGGCGCCGGGCGTCTATTCGGCCGACTGGGCCGGTCCCACCAAGGATTTCGGCAAGGCCATGCAGGCTGTGTACGAAGCCTTGATGGAGCGCGGTATCGGCTTCACCAAACCGTTGAAGGCCAACTTCACGTCGGTGCTGTGCCTGGCGCGCCCGGGCGCGCAAGCGCAGTGCTTTGAAGGCAAGGTTTTCGGCCACATCGTCTGGCCGCCGCGCGGTAGCAATGGCTTTGGCTACGACCCGATGTTCGTGCCCGACGGCCATCAACAAACGTTCGGCGAGTTGCCGCCCGACGTGAAGCATGTGCTGTCGCACCGGGCGCGCTCGTTCGAGACATTCGCGGGCGCTTGCCTTGAAAACTGACCCCGCCGGTTTTGGCGTCTACATCCATTGGCCGTTCTGTGCCGCCAAGTGCCCCTACTGCGACTTCAACAGCCATGTCCGCCACGGCGGGGTGGATGTCGCCCGCTTCCAGGCCGCGCTGCTGGCAGAGCTCGCCTACATGGCTGAGTTGCAACCCGATCAACCCGTACACAGCATATTCTTCGGTGGCGGCACCCCGTCGCTGATGCCAGCGTCACTGGTGGGCGCGCTAATCGATGCCGTGGCGCAGCACTGGCCGGTTGAGCCGGGGCTGGAAATCACGCTCGAGGCCAATCCGCAGAGCGTCGATGCCGAGCGGTTTGCCGGCTATCGGGCCGCCGGTGTCAACCGCGTGTCGCTGGGCGTACAGGCCCTGAACGACCGCGATCTGAAGTTCCTGGGGCGCCTGCACAATGCCGATGAGGCCAAGGCTGCGTTGGCCGTCGCGCGCAAAACCTTCGAGCGCGTGTCGTTCGATCTCATTTACGCGCGTCCCGATCAGGGAGTCGCTGCGTGGTCGCAGGAACTGCGGCAGGCCCTTGGGTTCGGTCCGGATCATCTCTCCGTCTACCAGCTGACCATCGAGGATGGCACGCCGTTCGCCGCGTTGCATCGCGCGGGCAAGCTCATCACACCGCCGGCCGAAATTGCCGATGATCTCTATGCCGCAACGCAGGAGCTGACCGAGGCCGCCGGCCTGCCGGCCTATGAAGTCTCCAATCACGCCCGCCCCGGCCAGGAATGCCGGCATAACCTGGTCTATTGGCGCTACGGTGCCTATGCCGGAATCGGCCCAGGCGCACACGGACGGTTGCTGGTGGAGGGACAGCGGCTCGCGCTCTCGACGCAGCGCAACCCCGAAGTGTGGGCCGCCGCTGTCGAGCAGACAGGTCACGGATTGGTCGAGCGTACGAAACTGTCGCCGGCCGACCAGGCCGACGAGCGGCTGATTATGGGGCTGCGGCTGAACGAAGGGCTGGACCTGGCGCGGTTCAGAACCGCGACGGGGCTAGCGCCGAAGACGGACGTGCTCTTCGATCTGGCATCGCAAGGCCTGCTGACGGTCGACGGCGATCGCCTCACTGCCACCCGCCACGGCCGCATGGTGCTGAACCGGCTGGTGTACGAGGTGTCGACTGCGTTGGTGGGGGTGGGAACGTGATCGTTATCTGAGTTCCAAACCTGCAGGATTCTTCATAGAATACGCCTAGCGATGTCCCGGTGGTTGAACCACGGCCGGCCCCCCAACTTTTCGGAGAGACAACTGATGTCCACCATGGCTCGAGCGTCAACCTTCAAGCTCGGCGACCGCACCGTGAACCGCATGGGGTATGGCGCCATGCAACTGGCCGGTCCCGGCGTCTTTGGACCGCCGAAAGATCACGCGGCGGCGCTTGCTGTCCTGCGGGAAGCCGTGGCAAGCGGCGTCGATCATATCGACACCAGCGATTATTATGGCCCTCACGTAACCAACACGATCATCCGCGAAGCGCTGCACCCCTATCCCAAATCGCTCACCATCGTCACGAAAGTCGGCGCGAAGCGCGGACCGGACAAATCGTGGAACCGGGCTTTCTCACGCGAAGACCTGACCCAGGCCGTGCATGACAACGTGCGCAATCTCGGCGTCGAGGCAATCGACGTGGTCAATCTCCGCGCGATGTTCAACCCGCATCACCCTGCCGAAGGGTCGCTGGAAGCACCGCTGGCGGTGTTGGCCGATCTGCAACGGCAGGGCCTCATTCGTCACATCGGGCTCAGCCATGTCACGCCGAAGCAAATCGCGGATGCCCGGCGGATGTGCGAGATCGTCTGCGTGCAGAATCACTACAATTTGGTCCACCGAGGTGATGACGCCTTGATTGACGCTCTGAGCCGCGACGGCATCGCCTACGTGCCCTATTTTCCGCTGGGTGGTTTCACGCCCCTGCAATCATCGACGCTTTCCGAAGCGGCTGCCGCGATCGGGGCAAGTCCGATGCAGGTGGGGCTTGCCTGGTTACTTTGCCGCGCACCAAATATCCTTCTCATCCCTGGTACATCGTCCGTCGGCCATTTGCGCGAAAACCTCGCCGCAGCCGAGTTGAGACTGCCCGAGGAGGTGCTGACCAAGTTGGATACGATTGGCAAAACCGATCCGAAATGACAGTTCTTCAGCTCTCAGAAGAATGGTCCAGCGCCCGCCGTTATTGTTGCGGTGCAATACGGCGTGACGAACGCCTGTTGCACCCGACGGTTCACCGAAATTCAGAACTGGGCGACCGTGAAGGCGCTCGGCGCGGGGTCGATCACGTGCGGGCCGACCTTGGTGACTTCCAGGATGGCCAACCCGCGTTCCGGCGTGCCGTCCGGGCGCAGACGGAACAGGCCGTCGATACCGGCAAAACCGCTCGGTCGTGCGAGCTTGTCGGGCGTAAAGCGCTGTCCGGCCGGGTTGGCGGCCAGGGACACGGCCAGGGTCACGGCGTCATACGACAGCGACGCCAGCCGCACGGGTTGCGCGCCATAGGTCTTGGCGTAGCGTCCAGCAAAATCGTTCCAGGCCGCCGGGTCGGGACCGGCGAACCAGCCTCCAACCAGACCGGCCTCCTGGCCGATGGCGGGGTAGTTCCAGCCGCCACTTCCCAGCAGCCGCACGGACTTCGTGTCGATGGCGTTGTACGGCAGCATCGGCGCCACCACTGGCAGCACGTCCTGCCCGCCCGGGATCAGCAGCGCATCGATCGGCGCGCCGGCCTTCTGGTTGGCGATGAAATCGGCCTTCAAGCGGTTTACCGGGTCGGCAACAAGGCTGGCGTCGACCGGAAAGCGCTCCACCGCCGCGACGCGCGCGCCCGCCTTGGCCACGGCCGCGCGGAACGATGCCTCGACCAGCGACCCGTAAGTGGTCTGCGGCACCATGGCGGCGAACCCGGCTTTGCCGTTGGCCGCAGCATAACTCACCACGCGGGCGATATCGTCGCCGGCCAGGAAGCTCAGCAGGTACACGCCGTTGCCGGCCACTTTGCGATCGCTGGAAAACGCAATGACAGGGATATTGGCGGCCCGCGCCACCGGAGCCACCGCCGTCACTTCGGCGGCGTACAGCGGGCCCAGGATAAGCTCGGCGCCTTCGTTGATGGCGGCCTGAGCCGCTGCTGCGGCGCCCTGCGCAGTGCCGAAGGTATCCTTGGGGATGAGGGCTATACCGGCATTCGGTACGTCGAACAGCGCCAGTTCGGCGGCTTGCTTCAACGCCGCAGCAACATTGGCGGCATCACCGCCCTTGCCGAACGGCAGCAGCAGCGCAACTTTTACGCCCGCGCCGGATAAGGTGCTGCCGGTCGGAACGGCCAACTGAGTTTGCGTCAACGAGGTTTGCGTATCGCCGCCACCGCCGCCCCCGGACATGGCGCAGCCAGCGAGCAGGCTGCTGGCCGCGCCAACCATCAGCGCCCGCCGGCTGAGCAACAGCGGCAGGCTGACATCATCGGCGGTGCGGCGGCTGGTCATGCCCATCCGGTCGTTTCGTGGCGCGATCGGGGGCTGGATGTCCTGGCCCCCGCGAGACATACGAGCGATAGTGAGTGAGTTTGTCGACAACAAGATCGCCTGACGGGCATATGGACTGGATTCGTGTGGCCAGGCAAGCGCATGGCTGCCACGCTGGTACGGGAATAAACGTGGTTTCGGCCCCGCTCGGTGGCCCAAGAGGCGGAACACCAGTGGACGAGACCCCCGAGCCCGAAACCCTGCTGCGCGCCGTCCGCGACGAGCTGGCGCAGCTCATCGCCAAGCCGCTGGCGCCGGGCCTCTATCTGGTGGCCACGCCCATCGGCAACCTCGGCGATATCACGCTCAGGGCGTTGGCAACGCTGGCGCAGTGCGACCTGCTCTATTGCGAGGACACGCGCCACAGCCGCAAGCTGCTCGACCGCTACGCGCTGCGCCCCAAGTTGCGCGCCTATCACGAGCACAACGCAGAAGAGGCCCGCCCCGCCATTCTCGGCGAACTTGCGCAAGGGCGGCGTATTGCGCTGATTTCAGATGCTGGCACGCCGCTGATCTCAGATCCCGGCTACAAGCTGGTGCGCGCGGCGCTGGCGGACGGCCACCGCGTCATCAGCATCCCCGGTGCGTCGGCGACGCTGACGGCCCTGGTGGCCAGCGGTCTGCCGAGCGACACGTTCACATTCGCCGGCTTCCTGCCCGTGAAGGCGGGCGCGCGCGCCGAGCGCCTGGAGGAGCTGCGCACCGCACCCGGAACACTCGTGCTGTTTGAGGCGCCTGGCCGGGTCGCCGCGACGCTTGGCGCCATGTCCGAGACCTACGGCCCCACCTGCCCCGCTGCGGTCGGGCGCGAACTGACCAAACTGCACGAAGAGATGCGCACTGGAACGCTTGCCGAACTCGCCGAATGGGCGAGGGCGGACGATCTGCGCGGCGAAGTGGTGATCCTGGCGGCGCCCTTACGGACCGGCGCTGCCGAGGTAACTGATGCCGCCATCGAAGCCGCTCTGGCCGCCGCGACAGGTACCCTGCGCGATCGCGTCGATGCGGTCGCGGCAGGCCTCGGGGTGCACCGCAAGCGCGTCTACGCCCTGGCTCTGAAGGGGCGGAGTGAGGCGCCATGACGGACGCTAGCGACCCCTCCGCCGAGCGCCGCCGCCGCGCCGAGCGGCAAGGGCTGTGGGCCGAGCGCCTGGCCGAGATTCTGCTGCGCCTCAAGGGCTACCGCATCCTCGATCGCCGCTATCGCACCAAGGTGGGCGAAATCGACCTGATTGCGCGCCGTGGCAAGCGGCTCGCGTTCGTCGAGGTGAAGCGCCGCAAGTCGCAGGACGAGGCGCTGGACGCCATCACGCCGAAACTGCGCGGACGCGTGCGCCGGGCCGCAGAGTTGTGGCAGCAGCGCTACGACAAAGCCGGGCGCTGGCAGCCCGCGTTCGACGTCATCGTCGTGCTGCCGGGCGAATGGCCGCGCCACATGCAGGACGCGTTCCCGTTTGAGTGAGGAAGCGTCGTCCCGAGACTTTTTCAGGCGGGCCGCCTACGGACTGTCACCAACAGCGTAGCCGGAGCCTTGGAAGCCAAGATAGACCCGGCCGAAGGTGTCCTTGTCACCCTCAACCGCCTTTATTGTATCCAGGTTCCCGTTAGGAAATTCCCCGATCTGCTTCCACGTGCTGGCATTGTCGTCCGAGCGCCAGATCCCGTAGGCGCCACTGACCCAGCCTGCGATAAAGATTGCCGGGTACTCGGCGCCAGCCCTGGGCTTGCCGAAGCCAAAGCTGAGCACTTCCCTCACGTTCGCAACCGCCTTCCAGGTCGGTCCGCCATCGGTCGAGCGCATGAATGGAGAGTTGACAGGTTCCACACCGTCAAGCCTGCCTGCCGTGAAAAATAGATGGCCGGCCTTGCCTGGGACGCTCCTGAGCTTGGCGTTGTAGCTCGAAAAGCCGACTATCTCGCCCTTGTGCGCCAGGGTCCAAGTCGTTCCGCCGTCCTCGGTCCGATATAGTCCGTTAACGGAATGGTACAGATAGAACCGGCCGGGTTT
>JAYUAJ010000410.1:0-8219 GCA_043741375.1 Hyphomicrobiaceae bacterium
TTGCCCTCAAGCGCCAGCGCCACCATGCGGGCGTTGATCTCGTCCTGTGGGCGCGTATCGCCGTAGCCTTTTTTGCCGACGTGAATGCGTTCGGCGCGCGGCCCGATCAGCGCCAAAATGGGCTTGGCCACCAGCGTATCGTAGAGCACCACGTCGGCCGTTTGCAGTTCTCGCAACGCGCGCACCGTCAAAAGGTCCGGATCGCCGGGGCCCGAGCCAACCAATATCACGCGGCCGAAAACTTGCTTCTCTGACACGATGGTCTAAGAACCCTTCTCCCGGCGCCGCGCCGGAATTTTCCGTTGAATGAATTGGTTGCGCACGGCCTAGGTCGTCGGACCTGGGAGGTCAAGTGATCGATCTAGCCGCTGCTCAAGCGCACTTGGATTCGCTCGCCAAACCGCCGGGCAGTCTTGGCGCGCTGGAGGCGGTGGCGGCGCGTCTCGCTGCGACACAAGGCGCGCTCAAACCGCAAACGCGGCCACGCCGCATCGTGCTGTTCGCGGCCGACCATGGGTGCGTAGCGTCCGGCGTGACGGCCTGGCCCTCGGCGGTGACGGGGCTGATGGTGGCGACCATCGCGGCCGGCGCAGCGGCGTCCAGCGTTTTGGCGCGCACGACCGGGACGGACCTGCGGCTGGTCGATGTCGGGACGCTGGGTCCGAAGCTGGATCCGGCGCCGGAGTTCTATCGCTATGCGCCGGTGCGGGCCGGGACCGGCGATCTCGCCCGCGAAGCCGCCATGACAGTCGCCGATTTCGACGCCGCCTGGGCGGTGGGCGCCGAAGACGCTGCGCGCGCAGTAGCCGATGGTTGCAAGGTTGTAGCAGCCGGAGAGATGGGCATCGGGAATACGACGCCGAGCGCCTGTCTCGCCATGCTGCTGGCTGATGTCCCGTTGGAACTCGCTGTGGGACGCGGGGCAGGCAGCGACGACAAAGTCATGGCGATTAAGCGCGAGGTGGTTGCGGCCGCCTTGGCCCGCGCGCGCCCGCAACTCGCCGGCGGCGCCAAGGCCAGCATCGCCAGCGTCGCCGGCCTGGAACTGGTCGCCATGGCCGGGTTCTACGCCACCGCTGCAGAATTGGGCGCAACCGTGGTGCTCGACGGCTACGTCTCGGGCGCGGCCGCCCTGATGGCCCAGCGCCTTGCGCCAGACTGCACCAACCGCATGATCGCTGGCCACTGCTCGGCCGAACCGGGCCACCGCCACGTGCTCGGAAAACTCGGCCTCACCCCCGTGCTCGACTGGTCGATGCGGCTCGGCGAAGGCACCGGCGCGCTTCTTGTCATGCCCATGCTCGATGCCGCCGCCGCCATCCTCGCCGATATGGCCACGCTCGCCGAAGTCCTGGGGCCGCCCAAAACCTAACTTGCACGCCGCTTGCAAGGTTTTTCGCGACCATTCCGCGAGACCTTGGAGCGCCTCCAAAAATGTTGATCAACAAGCACGCCGTCATGCGCACGGCGCTGTCGGCCATTTACCACAGCGGCAGCCACAAGCTGCTGGCGCCGGTCACGCGCGGGCTGGGCGCCGTGTTGATGCTGCATCAGGTGCGCCCCGCGAGCCCGCGCGCGTTCGACCCCAACGGCATTCTCCGCGTCACGCCGGAGTTCCTCGACGCCGCGATCCGCCAGATCAAATCCGAGGGCTACGAGTTCGTCTCCATGGACGAGGCGCAACGCCGTCTCAGCACTCCGGCCAGCGCAAAACCCTTTGTGGCGGTCACGCTCGATGACGGCTACCGCGACAATCTCCTCCACGCCCGCCCCGTCTTTACACGTCACAACGTGCCGTATTGCATTTATGTGCCGACCTCGTTCGCCGATGGCCGGGGTGATCTCTGGTGGGAGAATTTCGAGCACGCCATCGACGCCGGCCGTCCGCTCACGGTGCACAAGGACGGCGTCGCACAGACCTTCGACTGCTCCAGCCCCGAGCAGAAACGCAAGGCCTGGGACTCACTCTATTGGTGGCTGCGCGGCCCCGACGAGGATCTCACGCGCGAGCTGACGCACGACCTATGTACGCAAGCTGGCGTCGACCCTGCCGCCCCGGCCCGCGAGATGATGACCTGGGACGAGATCACCGAGCTCGCCGCCGATCCGCTCTGCACCATCGGGGCGCATACTGTTAATCACTATTCATTGGCAAAGCTCGATTCCGCGCGCTGCTTCGAGGAAATGGCCTCCGGCAAGCAGGGCCTGGAAGATCGGCTCGGCCGTCCCGTGCGCCACCTGAGCTACCCCTACGGCAGCGCCGCCGACTGTGGCCCACGCGAGTTAAAACTCGCCGCCGAAGCCGGCTTCGAAACCGGCGTCACCACCTTCAAGGGGCTGCTGTTCCCTGCGCATAAAAACCACCTGATGGGTCTGCCCCGCCTGTCGCTGAACGGCGAGTTCCAGGATCTCCAGATGCTGTCGGTGCTGCTGGGCGGCGCCCCATTCGCGCTGCGCAATGGGTTCCGGCACGTGGCGACGGCTTGACAAGCGGCGAGCGCTTAAAAGCCTTGTTGCTGTAACCAGGAGCAGGCGATTTGGCTGCCATCGATCGAACACGACGTGTTGGCCCGCAGCAAGGAAACGTAGTAGTTGCAGACGTTCGGGTCGCCGCCAAAGCAGTTGCGCCCCATGTCATAGAGTCGGCAGGCCTGCGCAAAGCCGCGGACCTGACACGACGTCTGGTGATAGGGCACGCAATTCTCGACGCGCCCTGTGGTCAGGCAAGCGCTTTCGAGGTTCGCACTGGCATCCGGTTTGGCGCATGACAACGGATATCCGTTGTCATCGCGGCCACAAGGAGCCTCGGCGTCGTAAGCCAACGCGTTGTTGGAGAACAGGCTACCGGACAACGCGAGCGCGAAGATCAAAAGGCACACATGGACGAGAGACTTCATGGTGAACGTATCCTCCGAGCTGCGGATGATACGCCAGACAATCACGATCTTGTTCCGTACTCAATTTTCATACGGAGAATTGCTGAATCTTGCCGATGTCTGGCTCAGAGCAATTTCTGGGAAACGCCGCACCCTCACTTGATTCTTGAAGATGTTCCGTACCGCGAGCAAAAACAGGAACAGCTGCGCGGCCGACAGGATCGTCTTGGTCGCGTTCCGGGTCAGACCCGTGGCACGCTAATCATCCTTGGCGAAATTCTACCATGGGTCTGACCCCAGTCTGGTTTTGCGACCGGCGTGACGACTTACAAGGGCTCGTGTTTCCCGCCCATAAAAACCACCTGATGGGTCTGCCCCGCCTGTCGCTGAACGGCGAGTTCCAGGATCTCCAGATGCTGTCGGTGCTGCTGGGCGGCGCGCCGTTCGCGCTGCGCAACGGGTTCAAGCATGTGGCGGCGGCTTAGGTGCAGTTCATTGACCGGCCGCGAGTGGGGACATGATCCTCATCTTCGGCCGCCTGCAGCCCATCGATCCCGGCATAGGCGTTGGCCGGCCGAAGATGACGATCATGTCCCCGCGCGCTTACTTGATCTTGAACATGTTCCGTACCGCGAGCAAAAACAGGAACAGCAGCGCCGCCGACAGGATGGTCTGCAGCAGCCCGAGCAGGTTCACGCCAAAGGGCACCACCGGCACCAGTTCGCCGCCAACGCGCCCGGCCGTGGTCGTCACGTCGATGCCGAACAGGCAGGCGTGCATCTGGGTCAGCACCTCGGCCTGATCGAGCCCGAGAAACAGGAAGCCTTTTCGCGTCGCCAGCAGGAAAGCGTCGGCGACCGGGTCGCGGTAGCCGGGGCCGGTCAGGCAGTGGAGGGCGGGGGTGGCGGCAGCGCATAGGTGGCGTGTTTCAGATCTGGTCGCATAACCATAATACTTCGCCAGCGTCGGTTCAAGAATCAATGGCTCCGAGTTTTTTCGTATGAAGGCGCGCGTTGAATTTCGCGCGATCGATGACAACACGATTGTGAGTTCCTTCTCCGATGAGGTCTCGCTCATCCCGGCAGGAGACTTTGAATTTCAGCCGGCGGCCCTCAACGCTCAGCAATTCCACGTACGCGGTCACACACATGCCAATTGGAGTTGCTGAGATGTGGCTGACATCAATGTGCGTGCCGACAGAGCCCTCGCCGTCCTCCAAGTGTGGCCGGATCGCTTCGATGGCCGCCCATTCGATGAGCCCGACCATAAAGGCCGTCGCAAATACGGAAGGCATGTCGGCGAAACCGCTGAATGCGTTCGAAACAGCAGGCACAGTCAAGGACTCGTCAACACGTAGCTCTTGGGCAAATTTCAATCCGGGTTTCAGTTCGGGGCGCATGGATAGCCTCACAAATTCTTCAGCAGCTCAATCTTAAGCGCCTGAATGCGGTCCTCATCGCGGCGATAGAACGTCCACTGTTTGATCTTCTTTGGCCGCACCAGCCCCGCCTGCACCAGGACGCGCATATGCTCGCTGAGCGTCGCCGGCGTGATGCCAAGCTTCTCAGCAATGAGCACGGCGCAGACGCCGTCGTCCACCAGGTCGCCATCGGCTTGCGGCCGGAAGTGCCGCTTAGGCGCCTTCAGCCATTGGAGGATTTGCAGCCGGCGCGGGTTGGCCAGCGCCTTCAATCGGTCAGCCCCTTGCATTTCGGTAGTTTGCCAAGTTACTAAGTGCTGTCAACCCTCATTTGGAGATCGACCGTGACCACCGGCTCCATCGTGTCCCGTGAGCGCATCGCCGAGACCAACCTGCTCATTCGTCCGCATGTGCGTCACACGCCCCTTTTCCGCGTCGATGCCCGGGACTTCGATCTGCCGTCGCGGCCCATCACCCTGAAGCTGGAGTTTCTCCAGCACGCAGGCTCGTTCAAGACGCGTGGAGCGTTCGCCAGCCTGTTGTCGCGGCAGGCGCCCGCCGCTGGCGTCGTCGCCGCCTCCGGTGGCAATCATGGCGCCGCCGTTGCTTTTGCCGCCATGCGGCTCGGAATTCCTGCAAGCATCTTCGTTCCCACCGTGACATCACCGGCAAAGGCCGAGCGGATTGAGCGTTATGGCGCTAAGCTGGTTGTCGGTGGCGAGCGCTACGCGGACGCGCTGGCGGCTAGCGAGGCATTCGCTGCCAAAAGCGGGGCCCTTACGGTGCATGCGTTCGACCAGCCCGAGACCATGCTTGGCCAGGGCACCGTCGGTCTGGAAATCGAAGCCGATGCCCCCGACGTCGAAACACTGTTGGTCGCCGTCGGAGGTGGCGGGCTGATCGGCGGCATCGCGGCGTGGTTCGGTGGCCGCATCAAGATCGTCGCCGTCGAGCCCGAAGGCTCGCCGACGCTCTTCCGGGCTCTGGCCGCCGGACGGCCGGTTGACGCGGAAACGAACGGCATCGCTGCGGATTCGCTCGCTCCCAAGCGTGTGGGAGACTTGATGTTCCCGATCGCAAAGGCCTTTGTCGCCGGGTCCATTTTGGTCTCGGACGATGATATTCGATTGGCGCAGCGGGCGCTCTGGGAGCACTTGCGCGTCGTTGTGGAGCCCGGTGGCGCGGCCGCCTTTGCCGCATTGCTTTCCGGCAAATACGCGCCGTCGCCCGCGGAGCGCGTCGCCGTGCTGCTGTGCGGCGCGAATACTACGGCCGTCAACTTTGGTTGAACTGACTGGGTCTGCTCGGGCGACCGGGGGGCTCGACGTTGCCGAACGCGCCCTTCCCCAGTTTCCACGTCCCCGCCGCCTTCAGCGCCTCCCCCTCGGCCAGCAGCGACGCAAAATGCCCGTCCCACACCGCCTTGGCGGCGGCATGGGCGGCGTCCGTGTGTGCGCTTTCTTCCGATTGGCTCTCCCGCGCCGCCTTGCGCGCCGCCTCGCTGGCCGCCCACAGCGCCAGTGTCTCGTCCCGCGTCATGGCCGATGGCTCCCCCGCGCCCTCTTCGTCATCCTCAGGCGAGTGCGCTTCTTCAAGCGCATCGAAGCCTGGGGACCCAGCATAGGACTACGCCGCAGGCGTCCGAATATCTCAACCGCAACACTAAAGGCAGAAGGCGCCTTCGGCGAGTCCCATGCTGGGTCCCCGCGCTTCGACGCGCTTGATCATGTAGTCGTCCGGGTTCGGTTGTAGTTCGATGAACGCAATGGCTATGAGCAACTGTCGCCAGGCAGAAGGACCCTCCAGAGACTCAACAAGGATCGCGCCGGGGTGGATCGGCGTGTTGGCCAGCAGTCGGGTGAATATTCCCAGGTCGCCGCGTGACGAACGCATGGAACGTGTGACGGCGGCGGCTAGGCCCCTGGCCGCCGCAGTGCCCGAGTTGCATGCGCAGACCCGGGCGCCTGTCTGTCGCGCGAATCATCGACCATCGGCGTTTGCCTAGACTACGAATCAGCTATGATTCCGCCGATCAGCTGGGCTGGCATCGAGAGCGGACATGATCCAGGACGTCGCAAACCGCAAGTTACGGCGCATCGTGCTGCTGATTCCGGATGTGTCGACGGTTGGCGGCGTGCAGCTGCGAACGCTGAAGACCATGCGCAGCTCGCGCGGCCGGTTGCCGGAATATGTCTGCCTGACGCTGCGCAAGAGCAAGCCGGGGGCCCATCTCAGCGCCATCGACGGGCGCCTGCTGGTCTACGAATTGGACCCGGCGGGGGTATTGGCGGCGATCGCCAGCTGGTCCCCTGACGACACTGTCATCATTTTCCCAAACAACACGTTGCGGGGCATCGACGCCGGGCTGCGGCAAGCCATCGACAAATTTGCGCTGATTTTCGTCGGATCGGGCCAGCTGACCTATCACATCCAGGATTCGCAGGCGTTCGTTGATCGCGCCTATTGCGACAGCCTGAATGTCAGTAAACTGATCGTTCTCTCAGAGATCGACAAGATCGTCTACGCGCAGTTTGGCGTCCATGACGCCGTGGTCGGGTTCAACCCGGTGGAGCTGCGCGAGGTCAATTCCTATGATCCAACACGCAACCGCTCGGTCGGCTATGTCGGCCGGATTGACTTTCGCACCAAGGGCGCCGATCGGCTGATTGACATCGCTCGCGCGGTCAAGGCCGCCGGGTTTGGGCCGCTGAAAGTCTTTACCACCGATAACCGTCAGAATTCGCCGGACTTCGAGGCGTTCAGCGGCATGATCGAAGTCGCCGGCCTTGGCGGCGACATTGAGTTGCAGCTCAACAAGACGGGACTGGATGAGCTTTTCGGTTCGCTCGCCCTCCTGGTGCAGCCGTCGCGCAAGGAGGCGTTCGGCAATTCGATTCTGGAGGCCTATTCTTATGGTGTGCCGGTCCTGTCGTCGCGCTATGCCCCGGGACCCGCGACGCTGATCCAGCACGGCGAAACAGGACTTCTCCTCGATGCGTTTGATGTTCAGTCGATGACCGATGCTTTGGCGTCGGTGCCGGTTGACCGCCTTATGGCGATGTCACGCGCGGCCTTTGAGCGGCACCGAATCTACAGCATGGAGAACTACTTCTCGCATCTGGAAGGCAGTGGCCGCGAGGCGTTGCAAGGTTTTTCAGGCACCAACGACGTGCGCGTCTATCCGCGCCTGGCGCCGATCGAGTGGTATGGGCGCCAGTATGAGCCGTTGGCTGCGGCGCATGCGGAGCTTAAGGAAAAGTATTCGAAGCTCTGGTTTCCGTTCTTGCCGACGCCATGGGCCAAGCGCCTCGTGCGTGCCGTGAGACTGATTTACCGCCTGCTCGCTGAGCCCTATTTCATCGTCAGGGCGATCTTTCGCCGGCTTTCTGACCTGCCCGAGCTTTCCGCCATGGCAACGGGCCAGCGACGCGTGGCCAACGCTCCAGACGTTGCGGAACCGCCAAGCGGCGCCGATGGCCGCCACCCAACGCAAAGCCGGGGCGCGAACCCCGGCTTTGTGCAATCTGCCAATCAGCCTGCGGCTTAGCAGCTGAAATACATATCGTACTCGACCGGATGCGGGGTCATTTCGAAGCGCTCGACTTCCTGCATCTTCAGATCGATATAGCCGTCGATCATATCGTCGGTGAACACGCCGCCCTTCTTGAAGACCGCGCGTGACTTGTCCAGGCTCTCCATGGCTTCGCGCAACGATCCGCATACGGTCGGGATCTTGCTCAGTTCGGCCGGTGGCAAGTCGTAGAGGTTCTTGTCCATCGGCTCGCCGGGGTTCAGCTTGTTCTCGATGCCGTCGAGGCCGGCCATCAGCATGGCGGCGAAGGCGAGGTAGGGGTTGGCGGCGGGATCGGGGAAGCGGATCTCGATGCGCTTGGATTTCGGACCCGAGCCGTGCGGAATGCGGC
>JAYUAJ010000411.1:0-3527 GCA_043741375.1 Hyphomicrobiaceae bacterium
TTGTGACGCTGACCGGGATTTCGCGTTTCACGGTTCGCAGCGAAGTCGCCCAGGCCAAGCCCTATCGCGTGTGCGACGTCGCCTACGATGCGTTCCCGAGCGATTTTGTCAAAGGCTTCGGGGAGCAGGCAGTCGACCGCGAGCACCTCCTCGAGGTGCTGAAGGACTACCTGAAGGCCCAGGACATGAAGGCCGACTGGGACTCGATCACGCGCTCCAGCAGCGAATTTCTGGTCAACGCGCTGAGCATGATGAGCCCCTATGGTCCGGAAGAGAAGCAAGCGCTGCTGGAGGCGCCGGATCTGAAGGTGCGGTCCGAAATTCTGGTGGCACTGGCCGAGATGCAGCTGGCGACACCCGGCGATGGGTCGGGATCGGCGCTGCAATGAGCGAACCCGAGAAGACTGCGACCGGCGCAGCAACGTTCGACCCGAAGCTGCTGGAGCTACTGGTGTGCCCGCTTACCAAGCGCCCGCTGATCTACGATAGCGAACGCCAGGAACTGATCAGCAAGGCCGCGCAATTGGCTTACCCGATTCGCAACGGCATCGCCGTGATGCTGGCCGACGAAGCAAGGCCGCTGACCGACGATGATCAACGCCGCTGATCATGCGGGCTTGGGCGAAAGCCGCGCCAATGGCGCTTCGTTGATCGGCAGGTGCACGATAGTGGCGAACAGCCCCAGGGCGACGCTGATCCACCACAGGCCGTCATAGGATTTGGTCTGATCGTAGATCACGCCGCCCAACCAGACGCCGAGGAAGCTGCCGAGCTGGTGGCTCAGGAACACTACGCCATAGAGCGTCCCCATGTAGCGCATGCCGAAAACCTGGGCGATAAGGCCGGAAGTCAGGGGCACGGTTGACAGCCAAAGCAAGCCGAACGCGGCGGCAAAGAGCAGGATGTTCGCTTCGGTCTTGGGTGCGAACAGCAAGCCCACGGTGGCTACCGAGCGGGCAAAGTAGATCAGGCTCAGGCCGTACCGTTTCGACCAGCGCTGCCCGGCCATTCCCGACAGGATGGAGCCAGCGATGTTGAACAGTCCGATCAACATCAGCGCCGTGGCGCCAACCCGAACGTCGAGCCCGAGATCTTTCACATAGACCGGGAAGTGAACGGTGATGAAGGCGAGCTGGAAGCCGCAGACAAAGAAGCCGGCGGTGAGCAGACGATAGCCGCGGTGCCCGAAGGCTTCGGTCAGCGCCGCGCTGATCGATTGATCCGCACCCGGCGCGGCGGCATTGTTTGCATCGTTGGGCATGAAAAAGGCGAGCGGCAGCATCACAAGGCTGCAGCCGGCCAAGACAATCAAAGCTCCATAGGGTCCGTTCGCGCCGATCAAGGACTGCGACAGCGGCGAGAACAGCACCTGACCCAGCGATCCTGCCGCCGTACCCAGACCCAGCGCCAGCGACCGCTGCGCCGGTGAAACCACCTTCGCCATGGCGGCGATGGCGATGCCGAAGCTGGTGAAGGCGATGCCCAGGCCCGTGACCAGGCCGGCGGCAAGGTCGAACATCAGGATGGAACTAGATTGCGACATGCCCACCACGCCGAGCGCATAAAGCAACGCGCCGCCGGCAAGCACGCGCGGCGTGCCATATTTCTCCGCCAAGGCGCCGGCGAAAGGCGAACCAAACCCCCACAGCAGGTTCTGGAGCGCCAACGCCAATCCGTATTCCTGCCGCGTCCAGCCATGGTCGATGGCGAGAGGGCTGAGGAACAGGCCGAAGCTGGAGCGAATGCCGAAATTGATCATGGCGATCAGACAGCCGGCGATGATGATCGCGGTCGGCGAGCGCCACAGCGGCACGGCGGGTCCGACGGTCGGCATCTGTTCAAACTCCGGGCGGGGATATCTGTCGAAAGATCAAGGCAATTCGCCCTGCAGTAATTTCGGCGCCGTGCCGGTAAGCCCAGCCGCCTCGGCGACGAACATCCGTTTGAGGCCGGGCAGCCGGTCGGTCAATCCGAGACCGGCTTCGCGCAGGATTCGCAAGGCAGGGTTGTCGTTGGAGAACAGCCGGTTCAAGCCGTCCATGGCCGCGGCCGACATGGCGCCGTCGAAGCGCCGCCACTGCTCGTAGCGGGCGAGAGTCTCGCGGCTGCCGATATCCAGCCCCAGGCGAGCGGTATCGGCGATGCATTCAGTCAGCGCGGCCACATCGCGCAGGCCGAGATTGAGGCCCTGGCCGGCGATGGGATGCACGGTGCGCGCCGCATCGCCGACGATGGCGACGCGGTCTGCGACCAGCGAGCGCGCCAATTGCAGGTCCAGCGGCTGACTGGCGCGCGCTCCCGCCAAAGCCAGCTTGCCCAGGATGCCGCCGAACCGCTGTTCAAGCGCGGCGAGGAACCCGGCATCGTCCAGCGCCATCACGCGCTCGGCTTCTGCGCTGGCCTCGGTCCAGACCAGGGAGCTGCGATGCCCGCCGAGCAACGGCAAAATCGCGAAAGGTCCCGCCTCAAGAAAATGCTGCGTAGCGACGCCGCAATGCGGCTCGCTGTGCCCAATCGTGGTGACGATGGCGCTTTGGGCGTAGGCCCAGTTGACGACCTTGATGCCCGCAAGATCGCGAATGGTGGAGCGGCGCCCCTCGGCGGCAACGACAAGCTGAGCGACAATGGGCTCGGCGACTGCGCGCTCGATGAGCAATCCCTCAGGCGTCGTTGCGATTTGAGAGACGGGAGGTCCTGGCAGCGCCAGAATCTTAGCTGCTTCGGCAGCGCACAACAGCGCTGTCCGCAACAACGGCGCAGGCAGAATGTGCGAAGCGACATCCCCCGCGTCCATGTGGTTGTCGTAACTCAGCAGCGTCTGGCGCGCGTCGCTCTCCAGTTTGCCCGCCGTGATGTTGATCTTTGCGACGGGCTGGGCTTGCGCCGCGACCCCCGGCCAGACGCCAATGAGGCGCAGCAGCTGCACCGACGCCGCTGAGATCGCAAAGGCCCTGGGGTCTTCGCCAGCATACTCCGCGCTCTGACGCGCCAACACTGCAACCCGTAGATCGTCCCCCAGCGTCGCCTTCAGCGCGAGCGCGAGCGCCAGCCCGGTCAGGCTTGCGCCGCCAATCGCCACATCGTATCGCTGGTTTGTCATCGCGCTCGCGCTTCGTCGTCCCAAGAGCCACGGAAATCCCGGCCCATGCAAAGTCCGACGGACGCAGCCGCAAATGGCCTGTTGTCCATACTCAATCTGACGTCGGTTGGCGAGGACAAGTTCGTTGGATCAAGCCCCGCGAACGGCTGGAAACGCGTGTTCGGCGGCCAGGTGGTGGCGCAGGCGCTGGCGGCGGCTTCGCATACTGTCGAGGGCCGCGATCCCCATTCCCTGCATGCCTATTTCATCCTCGGCGGCGATCCGGCGGCGCCCATCACCTATGACGTGGACCGCATCCGCGATGGTGGCAGCTTTACAACTCGGCGCGTCCAGGCTCGCCAGCACGGCAGCGTGATTTACTCGATGATCGCCTCGTTCCAGAAGCACGAGGAGGGCTTCGAACACGCGATTCCAATGCCGCCGACGC
>JAYUAJ010000412.1:0-3526 GCA_043741375.1 Hyphomicrobiaceae bacterium
TCCTCATCAGGAATGGCCGTGAAGACCAACGGCGGCTGCTGGGCCTGCGCGGGCGCAACCATTTGGCTGGCCGACAAGACCACAAACAACAGCGCAAACGCTGTGCAAGTCCTGATAAACATATCCGTACTCCGTTGGACCGTTCGCACAAGCCAAGCTAAACCGAGCTTCACTTTGCGTCAGCGAGGGGATTTCGTCCGGTCACAATTCAATCTCTGACCATCACAGCTTTGTCAGAGACGTGACGCAAACGATTGAGCACGGGCATCGCCATGGGAGCATCAAATGACAGTGGCAGCGCCGACGAAAGCCTTACCCGCCAGGTTGACCTCGCCCTTTCCGAACTTTTGTTCCAGGTTGGCGATCAGCCGAGCGATGACGGTTTCGGCATCCGAGCCGAGGCTATCGATCTGCGCTGACATGCCAGGAGCAAATGCCAACCGTTCACAGAGCCAGCGAGCAGAAGGAGCGCGAAGCCACGCTTCCTGAACTGAAATGCTGACGTTCTCAAAACCGGCTGCGCGAAAAAGTTCTGAAAAATCCGCTTTCTCGAGGTAGCGCAATTGCGCCGGCAGAGGTGTGGGCGGCAGCTGAGGCTTTACCGCAATCACGGCTGCGCGCAGCTCTGCGGCGAGCTCGTAAGCCTGCGGTTCGGTCCAGGTCACCACAGCGACGCGCCCGCCCGGTCGCACGACACGGCGCATTTCCGACAGGCCTTTTACTGCATCGGGAAAGAGGATGACGCCGAATACTGACAATGCGGCCGCGAACGTCGCATCATCGAAGCCGAGTGCCTGGCCGTCCATGACCTGTGCGTCGATCGGCAAGTTCTGAACCGCAAATCTTGCCCGAACTCGGTCAATCATGTTGGCCGATGCATCTATGGCTGAGACGCGCATGCCACACTTTGCCAGCATCAGTGCCGCCCCGCCGCTGCCTGCGCCAACATCCAGCACTGAACGGCCTGGCGCACGTCCGAGCGTGGCAATCGCCACCTCTGCAAACTGCAGACTAAAGGGCTCGAACACGGCCTCATACACCGAAACGTGATTGTCCCAACGCTCCGCCTGCTGGTCTGGTTGCACATCGGCCGGTATCATTTGGTTATGGCTCCTTGCAAAACGGCGTCATGCGTCGAGATGGAACACTACACTTGACCATGCCCGAGCAGATCCCGGGCCGGCAACACTCCACCCGAACAAACTTCCGCGAGGACATCGAATGACCGGCATTGCTGTTCGCGCTGCAACTGAAGTCGTAGCTGCACCGACACAATTCGCGCTTGGCCTGGGCTTGACCAACGAATGTAACCTAGCCTGCTCGTTCTGCTACCGGGATCCAAATCGCGTTGATCGGCTGTCAGTCGACCAGGTTCGTTCCGTCATGGAGCGTATGCCGGTTCGTTCGGTCAACCTTGGCACTGGCGAGAACGGGCTGCACCCTGAATTCCCGGCGATGCTTGGCTATCTGCGTTCGCAACCGATCAAGCTGACGATGACATCCAACGGCTTCTCGGTTGCGGCCGTCAGCGACTCTGACCTTCCGGCCTTCAAGGACATAGAGTTCTCACTCGACTATCCAACCGAGGCAGAGCAGGACCAGCAACGCGGCGCGGGAAACTGGCAACTGATCCACGAGCAGGCCGCCCGTTGCAAACGCCTCGGTGTGCCGGTGACATTCATTGCGGTGATGATGCAGGCCAATTTCGACCGTTTGGCTGAAATTGCCACGTTAGCCAAGCAATATGATGCTGCCTTACGGATCAATGTCTATCAGTCCGTTCGGACCGACAAATATGCTCTAACCTACGAGCAATATTGGAGCGGCTTCGAGGCACTCTTCGCTCGGACCGACGTCATTGCGATCGGCGAACCTTTGGTTCGCGCCATGGCCGGCTTGCCGCCGCGTACCGGTGGCTGCGGCGTCGCCACCGTGCGCGTAACGCCTCGCGCGACGGTGCAGCCGTGCGTCTACTGGCCGGGCGTCGGCGCTCCACTCGATATCCTGCTTGACGTCGGGCCTGAAGTTGTGGCCAGCGAGCCGTTCGTCGCTGCGCGCTCCGTGCCCGATGCCTGCCGCTCCTGCGCGCATGTCTCGGCGTGCCGTGGCGGTTGCGCCGGCCGCCGCCGTCTGATGGGTGCCCTCGCCGAGCCGGATCCCTATTGCCCGATCATTCGCGGTGATGCGCGGCAGCTCGACATCCGCATGGCCGAGACACGAGAAATGCCCAAGCTGGAGAGCGCCTGCACGACCATCGTAGTGGCCCGCTAAATTGCGAAGCCGGCCAGGATATTGCCATGTGCGTAGGCGGCACGGCGTGCTCCTCTAGGCATGCCCGGGGATGTGACGGCGATGACCCAGTGTCAAAAACCAGGAGGTCAGACGATGATGATGAAATCACTCAGATTCCTTCAACTCCCCCAATAGCGTCGGCAGGTACTCGGTCACCGTCGGGTGAATGTAAATGCCGCGCGAAATGACAGTGAAAGGCGCTGCCGCCGCCATGACTCCCAAGAAAGCCTGGACGACCTCATCGCCGCCGATGCCTAGCACCGCCGCTCCCAAGATCTGCTGCGTGGCGGCATCCACGGTCACCTTCATGAAGCCGTCCGTCTCGCCGCGCTGGCGCGCGCGCCCGATTGCAGTCATCGGCAGCTTGGCAGTGAGCGACTTGATGCCGGCCGACTTGACCTCCTGATCTGTCATGCCGACCCGCCCAAGAGGCGGATCGATGAACAGACCGTAGCAGGGGATGCGGTCGGTCACACGTCGAGCTTCGCCATCGAGCAAGTTGGCGGCGACGATCTCGAAGTCGTTGTAGGAAGTGTGCGTGAACGCACCACGGCCATTGCAGTCGCCGATCGCAAACACGCCGGGCAAGTTGGTTTCCAGCCTGTCGTTGACGATGATGAAGCCACGTGCGTCGATCTTTATACCGGCCTTGTCGAGACCAAGATCGTCTGTATTGGGCCGCCTACCAACAGCGAGGAACAGGTGACTGCCATCAACATGGCGGGCAGCATCGTTGCAATCGAGACTTAACGCGATTCTGCCACCGCGATTCTCAACTGCAACGCACTTGGCATTCAATTGGATCTCGATTCCCTCGTGCTCCAGGATCTGGCGGACGGCATCCGACACGTCGGCGTCCTCTCGTGGGATGAGGCGCTCGCCCATCTCGATGATCGTTACCTTGCTGCCGAAGCGGCGGTAAGCTTGCGCGAATTCCAGCCCAATGTAGCTGCCGCCAACGATAATCAGATGCTCCGGCAGAACTTCCAACTCAAGCATGCTCGAGTTGGTGAGGTAGTCGACCTCGGCCAGGCCAGTAATTTCGGGTACTAGTACCCCGACTCTCCTAAAGTGCCGGGTACAGGCTTTTGAGCTTGATGCGAGCGTCGGCGGTTGTAAAGCGCCAGTCGGCCCGAGCGTTGTGGGTGTTGCGCCGCAGCGTCCAGGCAGCAACTTCGCATTCAAGGGTTTTGCGGTCGGCGATCCGCCGGGCCAGACATTGGCCAGACAGGAC
>JAYUAJ010000413.1:0-8211 GCA_043741375.1 Hyphomicrobiaceae bacterium
TTCAACGGACAGCTGGCCGAGCGTGGCCGTTTCATCGAGGCCGTGCTGTCGGGCGTGACGGCCGGCGTGATCGGACTCGACGCCGCCGGCAAGATCAATCTGGTGAACCGCTCGGCACTGCAACTGCTCGGGCGCGAAGCCGAGGGACTGACCGGACGATCGTTCACGGACGTGTTTCCCGCGATGGCCCAAGTGCTTGGCCGGGCCAAATCCAGTCAAAAGCGCGATCGTACGCAGGAGCAGGTCGACCTGACGATTTCTGGTGCCGAACGCCACTTTATCGTCCAGGTGACGCGCGAACACGCTGGGGATCGCGACTACGGATTTGTCGTCACCATCGACGATATTACGGGTCTGGTGACGGCCCAGCGCACATCCGCCTGGGCGGACGTGGCGCGCCGCATTGCGCACGAGATCAAGAACCCGCTCACGCCGATACAACTTTCGGCTGAGCGTCTGAAGCGGAAGTACAGTCACGTCATCAAGGAAGACCGCGAAATCTTCGAGAAGTGCACCGATACCATCATCCGTCAGGTGGGCGATCTCGGCCGCATGGTTGACGAATTTTCCAGCTTCGCCCGCATGCCTAAGGCCCTGATGGAGGCGCAGAACGTTGGCGAGGTGGTCAGCCAGACCGTCGATCTCTATCAGCTCGCCCGCTCGGACATCGATTTCAAGGTGACGCTGCCGGCCGAACCCGTCGTCATGTTCTGCGACCGGCGGCTGCTCAGTCAGGCGCTCACCAACCTAATCAAGAATGCCACCGAGGCGATCCAGACTGCCAAGGAAGCGGGCGAGAGCGCCGCCTATCGGGGCCAGATCGAAGCCGCGGTTTCCACCGCGAATGCCAAGGTCGTCATCTCGGTGATCGACAATGGCTGTGGGTTGCCGAAAAAGGACCGCAACCGGCTGGTGGAACCGTATATGACAACCCGCGCCAAGGGCACAGGAATTGGGCTGGCCGTAGTGCACCGCGTGACCGAACAACATGGCGGAACGCTACTTCTGGAGGACGCGCCGGTGACGCCCGGACGCCCGGCCGGCGCTGCCGTGCGCATGGTGTTGCCGATCCTGCAATCGGCTGCCGAGACCGAAACGAGTGCTGCGCAATTCGGGCCACTGCCGTCTGAGCAGGCGGCCGAATGATGATGACGAGATAGGAGTGAAGCATGACCTCCGATGTGCTGATCGTCGACGATGAGGCCGACATCCGGGATCTGGTAAGCGGCATCCTTGAGGACGAGGGCTTTGCTACGCGCTCGGCACGCGACAGCGAAGAGTGCTTTGCCGCCATCGAGCAGCGCCGCCCCTCGCTGGTGGTACTGGACATCTGGCTGCAGGGCAGCCGGCTGGACGGGCTTGAGGTGCTGAACCTGATCAAGAAGCAGCACGCCGACTTGCCAGTGATCCTGATCAGCGGCCATGGCAACATCGAGACGGCGGTCACTGGCATCCGGCGCGGCGCCTATGACTACATCGAAAAGCCGTTCAAGTCTGACCGGCTGATCCTGGTCTGTCAGCGCGCCATGGAGGCGACCAACCTCAAGCGCGAAGTGAAGGAGCTGCGCGAACGCTCCACCGTCAGTTCCGAGATGATCGGCAAGTCGACCGCCATCAACCAGCTGCGCGGCTCGCTGGACCGGGTTGCTCCCACCAACAGCCGTGTGCTGATCACCGGCCCCTCGGGCTGCGGCAAGGAACTTACAGCGCGCTTGCTGCACGCCAAGTCGGCGCGCGCCAACGGCCCGTTCGTGGTGCTGAACGCCGCAATCCTCAATCCAGACTCCGTCGAAGAAGAGCTGTTCGGCACCGAGGACCGGCTGGGCGGCCCGCGCAAGGTCGGCGCGCTCGAAGCGGCCCATGGCGGAACGCTCTTTGTCGATGAGGTCTCCGATATGCCGATGGAGACACAAGGCAAGATCCTGCGCGTTCTGGTCGAGCAGAAATTCGTGCGCATCGGCGGCGCCAACAAAGTGCATGTCGACGTGCGCATCATCTCGTCCAGCGGGCGAGATTTGGAGGCGTTGATCACGGAGGGCAAGTTCCGCGAGGATCTCTATCACCGGCTCGCCGTCGTACCGCTACGGGTGCCGGGCCTCTCTGAACGGCGCGACGACATCCCAGAACTGGTGCGCTACTTCATCCAGCAGATCGCCGGCTCGTCCGGACTGCCGCCGCGGCCTATCGCCGACGATGCCATGGCGGTGCTGCAGGCCCACGACTGGCCGGGCAACGTGCGCGAACTGCGCAACAACATCGAGCGCCTGCTGATCATGTGCGGCGGCGAACCGGGTTCGCCCATCACGGCGGAGATGCTGCCGGACGAAATCGGCTCCAGCGTGCCGTTCGCGGCCAACGGCGGGGCCGAGCACCTGATGTCCAAGCCGTTGCGTGATGCGCGCGAAATCTTCGAGCGCGATTATCTCATTGCCCAGATCAATCGCTTCGGCGGCAACATCTCCAAGACAGCCGAGTTTGTTGGCATGGAGCGCTCGGCGCTGCATCGCAAGCTGCGCACGCTCGGCGTCAACTCCTCCGACCGCGGCAACGGTACGTCGTGATGGAACCCTAGGAACCGTAGGGTGGGCTGAGCTTTTGCGAAGCCCACCGCGACCGACACCGCATGTTCCGGTGGGCTTCATCTTCGAAGGCTGCACGATGGCACGTTCGATCTATGTCAATGGCCGCTATTGCGATTATCACGATGCGCTGATCCACAGCGAAGATCGTGGGTTCCTGTTTGGCGATGCCGTTTACGAAGTCTGTCCGGTGATCGGGGGACGGATCATCGACGAGGCGCCGCACCTGGACCGGCTTGAGCGCTCGCTCGATGAGCTGGACATGGACATGCCGATGCACCGATCTGCGCTGTCGCATGTCCTGCGCGAAGTCGTCCGGCGCAATCGCGTGCGCGAAGGCTGGGCCTATCTGCAAGTCAGCCGCGGGGTCGCCAAGCGCGATTTCGTGTTTCCCAGTCCTGATATACCGCGCACCGTGATGTGCCTGGCGCGCCATCAGCCATTGGCCAAGGGCGACGCGCTTGCCGACAAGGGCATCGCGGTCGTCACCACGCCGGACATCCGCTGGGGCCGGGTCGACATCAAGACGGTGCAACTCCTCGCCCCGGTGCTGGCCAAGGAAGAGGCGCGTGCCGCCGGCGCCAAGGAAGCCTGGATGGTGGACCGCGACGGCTTCGTCACTGAAGGCGCATCGGCCAATGCCTGGATCATCACGGGCAATGGCGAGATCGTCACGCGGGAGGCGACCAGCGGTATTTTGCGCGGCGTGACACGGACCGTGCTGTTCGACCTCGCCAAGCGCGAAGGCCTGAAGATCGTCGAACGTCCGTTCACGGTCGCGGAGGCCCAGGGCGCCCGGCAGGCGTTCGTCACCAGCGCCACCACATTCGTGATGCCGGTGACCAGCATAGACGGCAAGCCCGTCGGTAACGGCGCGCCGGGCGAGCTGACGCTGCGTTTGAGGGCTCTGGTGCTGGCGGCTGCTATGGCGACACCTGCGTCGGCCCACGCTTGATGGCCCTGTCCACCCAGAGCAATCTTGCTCCGGGGTAATCACTCGGGCGCATCATCTGAATGGTTGACGTATTACTACTTAGTGCACCTTGGCGGGTCGCGGAAAGCTTGCCCACGCAGCAAGTTTGCTATTGGCCGTGTCCCCACGGATGCAGTACTTTGCCCCTATTGCAGGACTGCGATCCCGTCATCCACAGACGAAGCCCCAAAAGCAACAAAACAAGAACGGACGCCCCAAATGGCTGCAGAAAAGGCACAAAGCCTCCAGGACACGTTTCTCAACTACGTTCGCAAGAACAAGATCTCCCTCACAATTTTTCTGGTCAACGGCGTCAAATTGCAAGGCGTCGTGACCTGGTTCGACAATTTCTGCGTGCTGTTGCGCCGTGACGGCCACGCTCAGCTGGTCTACAAGCACGCCATATCCACCATCATGCCGGGCTCGCCGATCAACCTCCAGGATCATGAGCCGGGCGACGCATAAGGCGGAGCCTTTGACCGGCAAAAACGACGGCAGCGATGACACCATTGACGAGGCCAAAGCTTCGCCAACGGGCAAGGTCGTACACGATTTGAGGAAGAAGACCGGACGGGCCGCCGTGTTCGTTCCGGTCCTCTCACCCGGGCATCCCATAGCGGTGAAAGCGGCGGCTAGTGGCACGCTGCACGCGCCCGAAGCTCGGCTTGCCGAGGCGCTGGGGCTGGCTGCGGCGATTGACCTCGAAGTTGTTGCGCACGGGTTCGCGCCCTTACGCGACATCAAGCCGGCGACTCTGATCGGCAGCGGCAAGGTTGAAGAAATCAAAGAGATCGTCAAAGCCGGCGAGATCGAGCTGGTCATCATCGACTATCCGCTCAGCCCCGTACAGCAGCGCAATCTCGAAAAGGCGCTGGGCGCCAAGGTGGTTGACCGTACCGGCCTCATCTTGGAAATCTTCGGCCGCCGCGCCCGCACTGCGGAAGGCAAGCTGCAGGTCGAATTGGCCAACCTCACCTACGCCAAGAGCCGTCTGGTGCGCGCCTGGACCCATCTTGAACGCCAACGCGGCGGCGCGGGCTTCCTCGGCGGCCCCGGCGAAACGCAGATGGAACTCGACAAGCGCATGCTGCAGGACACCATCGACGCCATCAAGGTCGACCTCGAGAAGGTGAAGCGCACGCGCGAGCTGCACCGCGGCGGCCGCAAACAGGTGCCGTATCCAGTGGTGGCGCTGGTCGGCTACACCAACGCCGGCAAGTCGACGCTGTTCAATAGGCTGACCGGCGCCGGCGTTTTCGCCAAGGACCTGCTGTTCGCCACGCTCGATCCCACCATGCGCGAGGTGAAGCTTGAGTCCGGCCGCAAGCTCATCTTGGCCGATACGGTCGGCTTCATCTCCGAGCTGCCGACCATGCTGATCGCCGCCTTCCGCGCCACGCTCGAAGAGGTGCTGGAAGCCGACATCATCCTGCACGTGCGCGACATCGCCGCCAGCGAAAGCGACGCCCAGCGCGCTGACGTACTGAAGGTGCTGACCGAGCTGGGCATCCCGGTCGAGGGGCCGGACTGCCCGATCCTGGAGGTTTGGAACAAGGCCGATCTGATCGCGCCGGAGCGGCTGGAGGAGCTGCAACACAGGGCCGGCCGCGAGGCGCAAGGCGCGATGGTGGTGTCGGCGGTGACTGGCGCCGGTGTGCCGGAGCTGCTGGCGGCGGTGGACGCGCGGATTGGCAGCCGCGACCGCACTCTCACTCTAGACGTGGACGCCAGCCAGGGCGCGTTCCTGAGCTGGCTGCACGGCAATGCGGAGGTGGTGGAGCGCACCATGACCGACGAGGGCCGGGTGCGGATGCAGTTACGAGTCGATGCTACCCGGCGTGGGCGGTTGGAGGCGCGGTTGGCGGCGATGGGCGCGAGCGCAGCAAATATTGTCGAGACCTGAAAAGCACGCAACGTCATCGCCCGGGCGCTCAATGCCACGCCGCCGCTCCGTGCCCCCGGCTGATCCGCGCGATGCTGGCGACGCCAGGCCTGCGAACGCTCCCCACTCAGTTCATCGGGTTGGATCAGGTCCCAGCTTCTCCGCCGCCTTGGCCTCGTTCCAGAGCGCATCCATCTCGGCCAAATCCGACAACGCGGGCGACTTGCCAAGCACGGCGAGCCGGGCTTCGATGAATTGAAATCGTCGCGTGAACTTTGCGTTCGTTCCGCGCAGCGCGTCTTCCGGATCGATCTCCAGGTGGCGCGCGAGGTTGGCCATCACAAACAGCAGGTCGCCATACTCGTCGGCGATGCGGGCGCGATCGGTGCCGGCGACGACCTCTTCGAGTTCGCCCACTTCTTCGCGGATTTTGGCCAGCACCGGAGCCAACGAGGGCCAGTCGAACCCGACCTTGGCGGCTTTGCTCTGCAACTTGACCGCGCGCGTCAGCCCCGGCATGCCCACGGGCACATCTGCCAAGAGCCCCTTGGGATTATCCCCGGCGCCCTGCTGCGCCCTCTCCTCAGCCTTGATCTTTTCCCAAAACCCCTTGGCGGCTCCCGCCGAGCGCGCCGCCTTATCGCCAAAGACATGCGGATGGCGGCGGATCATTTTTGTCGTTATGCCGTCGACCACGTCAGCAAGCGTGAACGCGCCCTCCTCCTCGGCCAGGCGCGCATGATAAACCACCTGCAGCAACAGATCGCCCAGCTCTTCCTTGAGGTGGGGCATGTCCCTGCGCTCGATGGCATCGGCGACTTCGTAAGCCTCCTCGATGGTGTAGGGGGCGATGGTCGCAAAGCTCTGCTCAAGATCCCACGGGCAACCGGTGACGGGCGTGCGCAGCGCCGCCATGACGGCGACGAGGTCGGCGAGCGTCTTGTGCGTCCGGTGACTGTCGGCGTCGCTCATGGGGATCCGGCTCCTGTCGCTGGTTGCGGCAAGACGTGCCGAATTTTTGGGATTGGCGCAAGCAGGGCCCGGGGAAGATACCGGTCAGGCTTCTTGGATGAAGGGATTTCAGCGCGAGACATGCGTCGACGGTGGACCACTCATCATTCGCATAATATATATTATGGAAAAATACGGCATATTGACAAACGTAAACAGTTGCATACGCCGTCCGTCCCTACCCCTCGTAGCGGTCCGCGACCAGCCGGTCCAGCAGCCGGACACCGTAGCCCGAGCTCCAGCTCTCGGAGATCTCGCTGCGGTTGGAGGCCAGCGCGACGCCGGCGATGTCCAGGTGCGCCCACGGCACGTCGCCCACGAAGCGCTTCAGGAATTGCGCCGCGGTGATCGCGCCGCCGTACTGTCCGCCGATGTTCTTCATGTCGGCATTCTTGGAATCGATGTCCTTGTCATAGGCCGCGTCCATGGGCATGCGCCAGAGCCGTTCAGCGGTCGCCTCGCCGGCTTCGTGCAGCCACTGTGCCAGCCGGTCGTTGTTGGAGAACAAGCCGGCATACTCCTTGCCCAGGGCGACCATGATCGCGCCGGTGAGGGTTGCCAGGTTCACCATCGCCTTGGGCTTGAAGCGCTCCTGGCAGTAGTGCAGGCAATCGGCCAGGACCAAGCGGCCTTCGGCGTCAGTGTTCAGGACCTCGATGGTCTGGCCCGACATGGAGCCGATGATGTCGCCCGGGCGCATGGCGTTGCCGGATGGCATGTTTTCGACCACGCCGATAATGCCGACGGCGTTCACGGCGGCTTTGCGGGCAGCTAGCGCGTACATCAGTCCGGTAACACAGGCCGCGCCCGCCATGTCGCCTTTCATGTCCTCCATGCCCTTGGCCGGCTTCATGGAGATGCCGCCGGTATCGAACACCACGCCCTTGCCGATGAAGGCGACCGGCTTGGCGCTTTTCTTGTCGGCGCCGTGCCATTGCATGATGACCATGCGGGACGGCCGGACACTGCCTTGGCCGACCGCCAGCAGGGCGTCCATTTTCAGTGCGGTCATCTGGGCCACGTCCAGCACTTCGACGGTGACGCCAACGGCGGCCAGCTTTTCAGCTTCGGCGGCGAATTCCAGCGGTCCTAGCGTATTGGCCGGTTCGTTCACGAGATCGCGGGCAATGAATACGCCCTCGGCTATGGCCTTGAGGCGCTGAAAATGCGCCGCCGCCTTGTCGGGCTCCTTGCACTGAATGGTGAGCTTGGCCAGGCCGTCGCCGTTGGCGTCGCCAGGTTTCGATTTGGTCTTGAATTTGCGGAAGCTGTAACTGCGCAATGCGGCGCCGAAGCCCAGCGCGGCGGCAGCGTCCGGGCCGCCGCTATCAGCGACCAACGTTGCCGACTCGGTCTTCTTGCCCGCGAGTTGGCTGAAGGCATAGCCGCCGATCTCCGCCCAGGTCTGCTCGGTTGCCGCCTCGATGTCGCCGCATCCTATGGCAAGCACCCGGTCCAACTCCGAGCCCGACGGCGCCAGGAGTTGCATCGACGTCTTGCGCGCGCCAGTAAAACCCGTGATTGCGGCGCCACGCGTCAGCTGCCCACTCAAGGACTTGTCCAGGCCTTTGGCCTGCGCGCCGAGCGTCAGGTTGGGTTGCGCCAGCACCGCGATTGTCTTGGTCGCGGGCGTACCGAAGGCGGCGAACGAAATCGCAGGCATCGTGGACATGAGGATTCCGGGGCTGGAAGGGGCGAATTGGCGAGGGTACAAGCGCGAGGTCACGTTACGGAGAAACCTGAGACGCGCGCAAGCCTTAAAGCCG
>JAYUAJ010000414.1:0-3524 GCA_043741375.1 Hyphomicrobiaceae bacterium
GCCCACGGCGCATGCTCGCGCGACGAACCGCAGCCAAAATTGTCGCCGGTGACCAGAATGGCCGCCTTGCGATAGGCCGGCTTGTTCAGCACGAAGTCAGCATTCTCCTTGCCCGCCTGATCGTAACGCATTTCCGAGAACAGGTGTTTTCCGAGGCCCGTGCGCTTGATGGTCTTGAGGAACTGCTTGGGGATGATCATGTCAGTATCGACGTTGATCATCGGCAGCGGCGCGGCGACGCCGGTGAGTTTCGTGAACTTCTGCATGAGTGGGCCTATGGCAGGTGCTGAGGAATTGTTTGACCGTTGTTGTGGATCCATGGGCCGGATGCGTCAACCCTACTTCAGGTTAGCCTTGGCAAAACACCGTTTCATCGCCTCGCAGCGCTCAGGCCCAGGCAGATGCCCCTTGTCGGCCGCCAGCGGCTTCCAGAAATCGCAGATCGCTTGCACGCCCGCCACATCCAGCCATTTCTGGTCCGCGCCGCTGGTCATGGCATAGCAATCGGCCTTCTCCTCATCGGGTCCTTGAATCTGGTGGCCGCATTCGTGGCCGAAAGCATACAGGCGCACGACCTTGGGAAGTTTTTCAAACGCCGAAGGATTGATGATGACGAAACCGGGATGGGCGGCTGCGACGTCTTCGAGCTTGGGATTCAAGACCAGCTGGACCTTGCCGCAGACGAGTGGCGTTCCCTCGACGGAAAAACCTGCTGGCGCGAGCGTGCGGCCGGGAGCGTAGGCCAGGTACTCTTGCAGCGTTGGCGGACCGGACGGCGCACTTGTGATCTGATAGGCGAACAGCGCGACCGCGACAGCGAGCACGGCCATCATTGGCGGGCGCAATCGTGCCGGGGTCCACTCCACCGCCTACTGCCTGCCACCTGTTGGCCGCGACATTAGAACTTACCCTTGTCGCCGAAACAGCGCCGCACCGTCTGGCATCTTTGCGGGCCGGAGAAGTGCATGATGTCGCCCTGCGATGGCGAGATGAAATTGCAGATCTCCTCTACGCCCGCGGGCGTCAACCAGCCCTGCCGGCGGCCGCGTTGAACAGCGAAGCAGTCTGCCTCGTCCTCGTCCGGACCTTTGAACTGATGGCCGCATTCGTGCGAGTAGATCCAAAGCGAAACGGCCGGTGGCAGGCCTTCCAATTTTCGCGGATTGAGGATGATGAAGCCGTCATAGGCGGCGGCGAAGTCGTCGAGCTTGGGATCGAGCACCACGGGGCGCACGCCACAGGCTGCCCGGTGGCCACCGAGCAGCAAATCGCCCGATTCAACAATCGTCGCTCGGCCGCCGATATGGGCAACGTAATCTTCGGCGGTCGGAGAATCGCCAGATGGCCTATAATCTGCAGCCAAGGCGGCAGAGCCAACCACGGCGCACGCCGCAGCCGCTGTCAGCAGACGCCTCAGTACCCAAACAATCTGCATCACTTCAGCCTGACCATTGGCCACGAGTCACAAATCAGTCGGTAGTTGCGGACTATGGCCCGAAAGAGGCTGTTGGGCTAGCGCGCGAAAACGGCGAGAGCGACGATTACCCGCCATCGAAGCATTGCTTCAAGGCGTCGCAGCGCTCGGGACCGGCAAGATGGGCGCCGTCGGCCTGAGTATGCCAGAGCGCCCGGCAGGCCTGGCGCAGACCGGCGGCATTCAACCAGCCTTGCCGTTTGGCCGCCTTGACGGCGTAGCAATCGGCCGCCGTTTCGTCCGTGCCCACGAACTGATGGCCACACTCGTGCAGGAACACCAACCGCTGCACCAGCGGCGGATAGACCCGCAGTGCCTTGGGGCCAAACATGATCATGCCCTGCACTGCGAACCCGGGACCCGGCACTTGATTGCTCACCACGACTTTGGTGTTGGCGCACGTCATCTTCACGCCACCAATGGTGGCGCTGCCCGCCTCGGCGCTCCCGCAGGCAAACATCATGGCCGCTGCGGCCAACAAAGCGCCACCGGTACGCAGCGCCCTTGCGTGAGTCATCATGCCTATACCCTTCGTGAGGAAGGCGAAAGTGCAGCCCGCACATACTCGATCACAGATCCATTGCAGCGCAAGCCGCTTTCACGCCACTACGGCGGAATTATTGTGCCGAGATTACCCCGATGCGGCCTCAATGGCTTCCATATCGGCGTCCGACAGGCCGAAATGATGGCCGATCTCATGCACCAGGACGTGGGTGATGACGCCGCCGAGCGGGTCGGCGAACTCGGCCCAATAGTCCAGGATGGGGCGGCGGTAGATGAAAACCATGTCCGGTCCGACAGGGGGAGCGCTGGTTCGGCCGGCGATGCTAACGCCCTGATAGAGGCCGAGAATATCGAACGGCGTTTCCGCTTCGAGATCATCGAGCACACTCTCGTCCGGAAAGTCCTCGACCCTGATCACCAGATCGGTGCAGCGCTCCCGGAAATGGGCCGGGAGTCTCGCGAAGGCATTGGCGGCCATGGCCTCGAAGTCATCCAGCGACGGCGAATACCGGTTGGCCCAGGGTAGGTCGTTCACGGCCGGGCGGCTCCCTTGCTTGGGGTCGCGCCCGATTGGCGCAGCTCGACCGCGAGTGCTGACAGACCCTCACGATAGGTTGGATAGCGCAAATCAACCCCGAGCTCACTGCGTAGCCGGACATTTCGGACGCGGCGATTATCGGCATAGAAGCTGGTGGCCATCGGTGACAGACGCGCTTCGGCGAACGGCACGGGCGGGGGCGGATCCAGGCCAAGCAGTTTTGCGGCGTAGGCGATGACCTCGTCGGGCGGAGCGGGCTCGTCATCGGTGAGGTTGTAGGTGCGGCCGGGTGTGCCGCGCATCATCCCGGTGACAACGCCTTGCGCAATATCGGCGACGTGGATGCGGTTGAACACTTGGCCGGGCTTCACGATGCGCTGAGCGCTGCCGTCCAAAAGGTTGAGCAGCGGATTGCGCCCCGGACCGTAGATGCCGGCGATGCGGAAAATCTGCACGTTGCGATGGGTGGCGGCGCCGAAATCGAGCCACGCCTGCTCGGCCTCCAGTCGGCGAATCGTACGTTCCTGACGCGGTGTTGGCGGTGTGTCTTCATCGACCCAGGCGCCCGCCGTGTCGCCGTAGACGCCGACGGTCGAGAGGTAGCCGATCCAGTTCAGATGATTACGGCGCGCCAGAAGGTCTCGACAGGCGGCCAGCACCGGATCGGTCCCCGCGTTGGGCGCTACAGACACCAACAGATTGCAGGTGTTGTGGATGGCTCGGGCTAACTCTGGCGTGACTGACGTTCCATCAAAAACATGCCCGGCATAGCCCATACTTGTGATGCGCGCCGCGCCTTCGGGCGAACGCGACGTGCCGGCAATCATCCAGCCCTGCGCCATCAGCGTTTTCGCAATTGCCTCAGCGCAGTAACCCATGCCGATGCAGAGTAGTAGCGCCATCACAGCATCCATTCAGCTAGAACTGCAACGTCATTTTCCGCCGCCTGATAGCGAGTCGCCAACGCCCGGAACTCAATCCGCGGCGTCAATTGCGCCGTGGCCCACA
>JAYUAJ010000415.1:0-18195 GCA_043741375.1 Hyphomicrobiaceae bacterium
GCACAGACGATGGCGAGATCTGGCTTGGCCGCCGCGAGACAAGCCTCAAGATCGGTGAACACGCGGTCGGGCGGAATGCCGAAAGTTGCAACGGCTGAAGCCATCTTTTTGGGCGAGGGATCATAAATGCCCGCGATTTCGGCGCGTGGATGCTCGTGCACCTGGCGCAACAGATCGCCCATGTGCATGTGATCGAAGCTGATGCCCACGACGCGGAATTTGGCCATCGCGATCCTCCAAATGTGGCCGGAGCAAGCGATTTAGCCCACTGCTTATCGGCGTCCTAGATGCACGGTAACGGCGACCTTGTGGCCCACTGCGGGCCGTGTTGCAAAGATTACAAAAGGGTATAGTCGGTGTCAGTGCCAAGCAACCGGATTGAGCCATCAAGGCGATGTCCGTTGCAATCTGGGTGCAGGTGAGGCGGCGCGGCATGTATCGCAGGACAGAGGATTTGCGCATCATGGGTGTTTTTCGACTGCGCATTGCGCTGGCTGCGGTTGCAATGCTCGCTGTGCCGGGCTTGGGCCACGCTGAGATCGATGTGAAGCAGCTTAAGATGGTGCGCGCTGCTTCGACAAGCCTGAAGCAGGCCGTTTCGACCGCTGAGCACGATCTAAAAGGAAAGGCCTATGCGGCTACCGCGTCGTTCAACGGCGATGTCGTGCTCTACACCATCAAACTCCTGGTTGCCGACAAACCGGTCGCCGTGACGATCGACGCCAAGACCGGAAAGGTCACCAGTTCGGTCGTAGTGTCGGGCGAGAACATGGCGCTGTTGAAGGACTTCGCCAAGCTCAAGGGCACGCTGCTGGCCGCCATCCGGGCCGCCGAGGTCACCGCCAAGGGCAAGTCCTTTAATGCAGCGTTCAAGCATATCGGCAACAAGGCGCTGTTCGATATTGATGCTGCGGCGCGCGACGACGCCGAAAAAGAGGTCTTCATCGACGCCATATCGGGAAAGATCCGCAAGGTGATCGATAAGTCGGCTGATGCCGCTTCCGAGGCTCTGGGTGCCGCCGTACAGGACGCGCAGTGATGCGCATTCTCTTGATCGAGGACGACCACCAGACGGCCAGCTACGTGGCCAAAGGGCTGACCGAAGATGGTCACGTCGTCGATGCACTTGATGATGGCCGCGACGGCCTGTGGCAGGCAACCAAGGAAGCCTACGACCTGGTGATCGTTGATCGCATGTTGCCGGGCCTCGATGGTCTTGCGTTGGTCAAGACCATGCGCGGCGCGGGCTCCAAGGTGCCGATTCTAATGCTGACCTCGATGGGCGGTGTGGACGATCGGGTCGATGGTTTGGAGGCGGGTGCGGACGATTACGTCGTCAAGCCATTTGCATTTTCCGAGTTGCAGGCGCGTGTGACGGCGCTGGGACGGCGGCCCCCGATGCGCAACGAGGAGACCGTACTGAAGGCCGGTGATCTGGAAATGGAACTAATCGGCCGGGCGGTGCGTCGCGCTGGCCAGGTCATCGATCTGCAACCGCGCGAATTCCGGCTGCTTGAGGTTCTGCTTCGCAACAAGGGGCGCATCGTGACGCGCACCATGCTCCTGGAGCGGGTGTGGGATTTCCATTTCGATCCCAAGACCAGCGTGGTTGAAACCCATATTTCGCGTCTCCGAACCAAGGTCGACAAGCCCTTCGACAAGGAACTGATCCAGACGGTTCGCGGCACCGGCTACACGATAAATGAAGCTCGCTGAGCTGACGCGGAGCACCGCCTTCCAACTCGCGGCCACGTTTGCCGTCCTGTTCGCCGCCAGCGTGCTTGCGCTGTTTGCATTCCTGTACTTTCAGGCCGGGCGAGACCTGGAGGCCAGGTTGGGTACGCGCCTGCTCAATGCGCGCGCTGAATTCCAGCTCGTTCACGAACGGGATGGTTTCAACGAACTGGCCGGGCTGGTGGCAGACGATGCGGCGGTGACGGAATCGTCCGATGCCATCTTTCTGCTGCGTGGCAGCGATGGCGATTTCATCGCCGGCAATCTCAAATCGGCGCCGCAATTTGCCGACGTCCGCTGGATCGACGGACCCGTTCTGCAAGGCGTCCCTGGGACGAACCTCAGTGAGCGGCGCTACCTTGCGCTGTGGTTTCCGCTTGCTGGTGACGGCTCGTTGCTGGTTGGCTATAGCGACCGGGAGATCAAGCACACGCGCTCCGTTTTGCTGGACACCTTGCTCTATGGACTGGGCGCTACGGTGCTACTTTCCATCGGCGCCGGAGTGTGGCTGGGGCAGCGTGCGCAGAACCAGATCAATCGTGTTGGGCACACGTTCAGCGCCATCAAGCGCGGCGATTTAAAGGCGCGGGTGCCGCTGACTGGCGGCAGCGGCGACATCGATACCGTCAGCCGGCAGATCAACGAGACGCTGGATCAATTGGAGCGACTGTTCCAGAGCGTCAATCAGTCGGCCGCTGACATTGCGCACGACCTGAAGACGCCGATCGGCCGCCTGAAGCAGCGCCTGGAGATCCTTCAATCCAGCCCGGGTACGGTGGCTGATAATCGGCCTACCATCGATACCGCGATTGCCGAGGCAGATAAGATCGTCGGCACGTTCGATGCGCTGCTCAGCATCACTCAGCTTGAGGCAGGCGCCCGACGGGCAAGATTCACCGACGTCAATCTCAACTCGGTTGTTGCGAACGTGCTGGAGGCCTACGAGGCGGTCGCCGAGGACGCCGGCATGTCGTTGTCCTCGCAAACCGGAACGCTTCGGCCACCACTGTTGCGTGGCGATTCCGATTTGCTCAGCCAGCTTCTGGTCAATCTGATCGAGAATGCCATTCGTCATTGTCCGGCGGGAACCCGGATATCGGTCACGGTATCGCGATCGGCGGTGGGGCCTGTGTTGACGGTTGCCGATACCGGACCCGGCATCCCGTCGAGCGAGCGGGACAATGTCTTCAGACGCCTTTATCGGTTGGAAAAGAGCCGTACCACGCCGGGCAGCGGCCTGGGGCTTGCGCTGGTGAAAGCGATCGCCGACGTGCACGAAGCAAAAATCTCAATCTCCGACAACATGCCGGGGGTACGCGTCGATGTTGCATTCAGCGAGGCAGCGGCGGAAAGGGGCCGCAGAGCGCCTTGATCCTTAACAAGAAGCAATGTGGTCTCCATCTTGGCGCAAGACCCAGCACGGCACATATACGCTCCAGAAGTCGCCCCCCCCCGGATCGGCGGCTAAGACAGCTTCATGAGCGGAGACGTGACGATGACCAAGACCAATATCGCAACCAGCTGGACCAAACGGCTTCTCACGGGAGCCAGCGTACTCGCTCTCACGGCCGCAATTGGCGTCGGCGCGGGCAGCGTGAGCTTCCCCACGAGTGCTTCGGCCGATACGGCCATTGAGCTTGCCACGCCAGTGCAAGGTGGTCCCGATTTTGCCGACCTGGTCGAAAAAGTTCGCCCGGCCGTCGTTTCGGTGCGCGTGAAGATGGAAGACCGCGGTGGCGAGGTCGCAATGAACGACCAGCAGTCGCCGTTCGGCGAGCAGAACCCCTTCGACGGCACGCCGTTCGAAAAGTTCTTCAAGAAATTCGGCAAGAAGGGCGGCCCGAAGGATAGTGGTCCGCAGGAAGGCGAAAAGGGCAAAGGCCACGGGCCGTACGCGCAGGCTCAGGGCTCGGGCTTCTTCATCTCAGCCGACGGCTACATCGTTACCAACAACCACGTGGTCGACAACGCCGTCGAAGTCGAAGTGCTGACTGACGACGACAAGACCATGACCGCCAAGGTGATCGGCGTCGATCCCAAGACCGACCTCGCCCTGATCAAGGTCGAGACCACCGACCACGGCTACCTGAAGCTCGCCAAGACCAAGCCGCGCATCGGCGAATGGGTGGTGGCGGTTGGCAATCCCTTTGGGCTGGCCAGCACGGTCACGGCCGGCATCGTTTCGGCTGAAGGCCGCGACATCGGATCGGGTCCGTACGACGACTTCATCCAGATCGATGCGCCCGTGAACAAGGGCAACTCCGGCGGCCCGACCTTCAACCTCAAGGGCGAAGTGATCGGCGTGAACACGGCCATCTTCTCGCCGTCGGGTGGTTCGGTCGGCATCGCGTTCGACATCCCCTCGACCACGGTTGCGGCGATCATTCCGCAGCTGAAGGAGGGCGGCAAAGTCGCCCGCGCCTGGCTCGGCGTGCAGATCCAGCCCGTGACCGCCGAGATCGCCGACTCGATTGGTCTTAAGATCGCCAAGGGTGCCTTAATTGCTCAGCCGCAAGCCGATAGCCCCGGCGCCAAGGCTGGCTTGAAAGCCGGCGACGTCATCACCGCAGTGGACGGAAACGAGGTAGCGGACGCTCGCGATCTCGCCCGCAAGATTGGCAGCATGAAGCCCGGTTCTGCGGCCAAGCTCAGCGTGTTCCGCGACGGCAAGTCCGAAATGATGGACATCACGCTTGGCGAACTGAAGGACGGCAAGGTCGAGAAAGCCTCGCTCAAGCCCGACAAAGGCGAGCAGCTTGGCTCGCTAGGTCTTGAGCTGATGCCGGCCGGCAGCGTCGACGGTGCTGGCGATGCGGGCGTCGCAGTGACCAGCGTCGATCCGGGCGGCAAGGGCGCCGACCTGGGCTTTGCCACCGGCGACGTGATCCTGAAGGTCGGCGGCAAGGCGATCACTTCGTCGAACGAACTTAAAGCCGCGATGGCGGACGTGAAGTCCTCAGGCAAGAAGAGCGCGCTCTTCCTGGTCAAACGCAACGACGAGCAGCGCTTCGTGCTGGTACCGGTTTCGGCTGGTTGATAGCGAATGGAATTGATGCCGGGGCGGTTGATCGCCTTGACCCCCCTCACGATCTTTTTGCCCCGTGCATCATAGAAACGGGCCGGTGTGCTGCGCACCGGCCCGTTTTGTTGCTTGAAGCCTCACCCGAACTTCCGCCGCGCATCGATCGCGAGGCCGAGCCCGACGCTGCCGAACATGTCGCCGTCGACGATGGCCGCAGCTGGGAACAAGGCGAGGATCGCGGCGCGCAGGCAGGGGATGGACGAGGAGCCGCCGGTCATGAAGATGGTCTGGATGGCGGATGGTTTGATCGCGGCCTCGCCGACCACGCCTTGGGCGGTGTCAGCCACGCGGGCGACCGCTGCGGCGATGGCGGCATCGAACGCTTTGCGTGTGACCTCCACCGTGCCCCAATCGCCATAGGCGTCAAGGCCGATCTCGGCCCGCATCTGCGTCGACAGATCGATCTTGGCGCGTTCCACCGACAGCGCCAGCTTGTGCCCGAGCCGCTTTTCCACCACCAGGATCAACCGGTCCACGAGATCGCGGCGCGCGGCTTCCCAGCGGATCTGGCGCAGTTCCGTCATCACGCCCTTGCGGTAGAGCGCATTGATGCGATGGTAGGTCGCCAGATCATGGTAGTGCCCGACCGGGAGATTGCGTTTGCCGTCCTCGGTGAGCGAGCCGAGGCCCAGCTCCGGCATGACGGCGGATAAGCTTAGCAGGCGGTCGAAATCCGTGCCGCCGACGCGCACGCCGGCATTGGCGAGGATGTCGTTCTTGCGCTCGCCTTTCTGGGCGCGCCCCGGCGCCAGACGGGCAACGGAGAAGTCCGAGGTGCCGCCGCCGATATCGACGATCAGTACCAGTTCCTCTTTGGTGACGCTCTGCTCGTAGTCGAGCGCGGCAGCGATCGGCTCGTATTGGAAGGCGACGTGCTTGAAGCCGGCGGCGCGCGCGATGCTCTCCAGCGTCGCCTGCGCATCGGCGTCGTTGCTGGCGCCGGATTCGACGAAGCGGACCGGACGTCCAATGACGATTTGCTCGACCGTCTGCCCGACATGGGCGTCGAGGCGCGCCTTGAGATGCCCGACAAAGCGCCCGATGATGTCCTTGAACGTCAGCGATGAGGCGCGAATCCGCGTCGTCTCATGCACCAGGGCCGAGCCGAGTACGCTTTTCAGCGAGCGCATCAGGCGGCCTTCCTCGCCATCCACATAGGCTGCGATGGCGGAGCGCCCGTAGAGCACGCGGTTTTCGTGGGCGTCGAAGAAAAGCGTGCTGGGCAGGGTGACGTGGTCGCCCTCCAGAGGAGCCAGTTTTGGCGCGTTGCCTGAGAAGACGCCGATGGTCGAGTTCGAGGTGCCGAAGTCGATGCCGCAATAGGGGATGTGATGGCTGGTGGTCATGGTTCGCGCTTTCCGGTTGAGCAGCCGGTCTTCGAACCAGCGACAGTCGTTTCGTCGGCTATGAGCCCTTGCCCACGAACGCCTTGGCTTCCTTGCCCAGGGCGACCACATCGACCCTCTCGGGAAGGACAGAAACCCATTCCTTCATGGCGCGCCCATGACCGGGGTCCCAGGCGATGCCGCCGCCCGACACCGTCAACGCGGCCACCCGCTCGGCCGGCAGCTTGTAGACCAGCTCGCCCTTCTTGGTCTGCATGACAAAGCCTTTGCCGCCGACGTTCAGCGAGATGGCGCCGAACATGCCGCCGGGCACGACAGCGTCGTCCTTGGCGAAGGCGGCGATCAGCTTGGCGAAGGCAGGACTGGGCTCCGCTTTCGGCTTAGGCGCAGCTTTGGGTTTTGCCGTTGGCATAGGTCTCTCCGTCTACTGCTTTCCGAGAATGCGGTTCTGCAACCCAACCGCCCCCAATTTGCCGCGTGCGGAGGAAATCGTCCCCGAATTCACGCCCGCCCAGCCGATTTCGCCTGATAGCCGTCCGTATTCAATCTTCGGGCAGCGGTTCATCACCACCTTCAGCCCCGCCGCTTCGGCCAGCGCCGCCGCCTCGTCGTTGCGCACGCTGAGCTGCATCCACACCACCTTGGCGCCGATTTCGATGGCTTCCTTTGTGATGCCGAGCGCTGCCTCGGAATTGCGGAAGACATCGACCATATCGACCGGCTCGGGAATATCCTTGAGGGAGCCATAAACTTTCAGCCCAAGGATATCCTGTCCCGCCAGCCCCGGATTAACCGGGTACACCGTATAACCCTTGCTCTTGAGGTATTTGACGACAAAATAGGACGGGCGCACCACATTGTTGCTGGCGCCGACGATGGCGACGCTCTTCACACTGGTGAGAATGCCGTGGATATAGTCCTGGTCATAAGTGTCGTGGTTCATGGGAGTTCGATGCCACCCATCTTGTTGAGCGGGGCGAAGGGGTTGTGTGCGACCTCCCACAGGTGGCCGTCAGGATCGGCGAAGTAGCCGGAATAACCGCCCCAGAACACTTTCTGACCGGGCTTGAGCAGTTTTCCGCCGGCCGCAACGGCCTCGGCCAAAGCCGCATCGACAGCCTCAGGGCTCGGCATGTTTCGCGCCACCGTCACGCCCGAAAATCCGGTCGGCTTGTCAGCCACCGCTGCGTCGTCGGCAAGATGCGCACGCTCGAACAGCGCGAGCACTACGCCGCCCGCCTTGAAGAAGGTGATGTGCTCGTTGCTGGCGCTGGACGCCCCATAGCCGAGCGACGTGTAAAATGCCGTTGACTTGGCGACGTCGGCCACGCCGAGCGTGATGATCGAAACTGCGGACGCGGTCATGCCAGCTTCCATTCCGGTTTGCGCTTGCCGAGAAACGCGCTCACGCCCTCGGCCGCATCGTCCACCATCAGATTGTCGACCATGGCGTCGATGGCCATGCCATAGGCCTCTTCCGTCGGCTGATTGATCTGGGCGTAAAAGCTCTTCTTGCCCATCGCGAGCGCGGCCGGCGATTTCTGGCCGATGATCTTGGCGAAGCTAAGCGCCTCCTCCAGCGCTTTTCCCTCAGGCGCAACGCGATTGATGAGCCCCATCTCCGCAGCCCGCGTGGCGCCAATCATTTCGCCCGTTAGCAGCATTTCCAGCGCGTGCTTGCGCGGCAGCGTGCGCGCGAGCGGCACGGCGGGCGTATGGCAGAAAAAGCCGATGTTGACGCCGGGCGTACAGAACTGCGAATTGGCCGAGGCCACGGCCAGATCGCAGGTTGAGATCAGCTGCACGCCAGCCGCCGTGGCCGTGCCCTCGACGGCTGCGATGATCGGCTTGGGATAGTCTTGCAGCGTGGTCATCAGCCGCGTGCATTGCAGCAGCATGCGCTTGTAATAACCCTTGCCGCTGTCGCCGTCCTCATGGTGCTCGGCGATGGCTTTCAGATCATGCCCCGAGCAGAACACCGGCCCGGTATGGGTGATGATGACCGATTTCACCTCCAACCACACCTTGATCACCACCAGCGCGCGCTCGATGGCCGCGATCATGCCTTCAGTAAGGGCGTTGCGGTTGTCGGGGCTGTTGAGCGTCAGGATATAGACATCGTCGCGCCGCTCGCGCTTTAGAATCTTGTCATGGACCGCCTGCTGGGCTGCGCGCGTAGAAGATGCGGTGTCGGACATGGGCGCTGATCTCCGGAGCCGGAATAGTCCTTTGGGCTATGAACGAGTTCGCGGCTTGGCGCAATATCACGGGCAAAGCAATGGGGTCAGACCACATAGGCGCTAAGCTAAGCGATCATGCCCCTTGTGAATCGGCAGGCCCCGCCAGTTTCGTCAACCTCCCCCCTGCGGGGAGGGGTTAGGGGTGGGGGTAGACACAAGACAAGGCGTCGCATTCAACCCGTTGATCCAGAAGTCGAATCCATCGGCATTCCGCCTGACCCTTCACCCCATCCCTAGCCCTTCCCCGTCAAGGGGAAGGGAAACTGGCCGGTGCTATTTCTAACACATCGCACCATAACTTGGCGCTGATGGGCTCAGACTCCGTTGCACGCCTCCAGATTTGTGGTAACATAATACCTCAATTCTAGTGCGTTGAAATTGCTACGTTTTATCTGATGCGCCCGCATTGACTTGGCGCGGCGGCGCAGATAGTTTGCCCGCCATGCCGTGACCCGCGCGAGCCTTCGTGTGGGGCCTCGCGACATTCCTCCATTCAATCGAACAGGCACTGGAGCCTGCTGCCATGCGAACTTACTCCGCCAAGCCATCGGAGATCGAGAAGAAGTGGGTGCTGATCGACGCCAAGGGCCTTGTGGTCGGGCGTTTGGCGGCCAACATCGCTCGCATCCTCCGTGGAAAACACAAGCCGACCTACACACCGCATATGGATTGCGGCGACAACATCGTCGTCATCAATGCCGAGAAGGTCGTGTTTACCGGCAAGAAGATGTCGGACAAGATCTATTACCGCCACACCGGTTTCGCCGGCGGCATCAAGGGCGTTACGCCCGCCAAGCTGATGGAAGGCAAGTTCCCCGGCCGCATCCTCATGAAGGCCGTTGAGCGCATGCTGCCCGAAGGCGTGCTCGGCCGTAAGCAGTTGACGAACCTAAAGGTTTACGCTGGCGACAAGCATCCCCATGCCGCTCAGCAGCCGGTCGCGCTGGATGTCGGCGCCCTCAATTCCAAGAATAAGCGGAGCGCGTAAGCAGATGGCTACTCCAGAAACCGCAACGCTCACGGGCCTCGACCAGCTGAAGGCCGGCGGCGCTGAAGGCACGCCCGCGTCGGCTCCCGTCCGCGTGAAAAAAATCGACGCGCAAGGCCGCTCCTACGCCACCGGAAAACGCAAGAACGCCATCGCCCGCGTTTGGATCAAGCGCGGCCACGGCAAAATCACCATCAACACCAAGGACTTTAAGGCGTATTTCGCGCGCCCCGTCCTGCAGATGGTGCTGCGCCAGCCGCTGATCGCGGCAGCCCGCGCCGATGAATTCGACGTTATGGTCACCGTCAAGGGCGGCGGCCTCTCGGGCCAAGCCGGTGCGGTGCGCCACGGCATTTCCAAGGCGCTCACCTATTTCGAGCCCGACCTGCGCGGGGTCCTGAAGAAGGCGGGCTTCCTCACCCGCGACAGCCGCGTCGTCGAACGCAAGAAGTACGGCCACGCCAAAGCGCGCCGCAGCTTCCAGTTCTCGAAGCGCTGACGCGCGTGCCCTTGTTGTTTTGCCAACGGCCCGCATATCTTGCGGGCCGTTTTGCTTTCGGGAGGCACTCATGACCAGGCACAAAATCTTCATCGACGGCGAGGCGGGCACAACGGGACTGGGCATCCGCGAGCGGCTGGCGCATGCGCCGCAGATCGAGCTCGTCAGCATCGCGCCAGAAGCGCGGAAAGACCCGGCGGCCAAGCGCAAGCTTTACGCCGAGGTCGATCTGGTGGTGCTGTGTCTGCCGGATGACGCGGCCAAGGAGGCCGTGGCGCTGGCCGATGCGCTGCCTGGCGGCGGTCCGCGCATTCTCGATGCCTCGACCGCGCACCGCGTGGCGCCCGGCTGGGCCTATGGGTTCGCCGAACTTACGGCCGCGCAACCCAAGGCCATCGCCGGATCGCGGCGCGTCGCCAATCCGGGCTGCTACCCGACGGGCGCCATCGCTCTGCTCCGTCCCCTGATCGACGCCGGCCTGATGGCCAAGGATTTTCCCGTCACGGTCAATGCGGTGTCGGGCTATAGCGGCGGCGGCAAGAGCATGATCGCGGCCTATGAGGAGGGGTCGGCGCCGCCGTTCGAGCTTTATGGGCTGGGTCTGGCGCACAAGCATGTGCCTGAGCTGCGGCTCTATTCGGGGTTTTCACGTCGCCCGTTGTTCGTACCCTCGGTCGGCAATTTCCGCCAGGGCATGCTGGTGAGCGTGCCGCTGCATCTGGATATGCTCGCGGGAAAGCCAAAGGCCGCCGATTTGCAGCGTGTGCTGATCGAGCGCTATGTCGGCAGCAAGCTCGTCTCCGTGGCGCCGGCGGACGATCCGGCATTCATGAGCGGCAAGCTGGACGCGCTCGCTCTCAACGACACCGACCGCATGGAGCTGCGCGTGTTTGGCAACGACGCGCACGGCCAGGCGGTTCTGGTGGCGCGGCTCGACAACCTCGGCAAGGGCGCATCCGGCGCGGCGGCGCAGAACATCGGGCTGATGCTCGGGTTGACTTGATCTTGGGCGCGCTCCGCACGGGCGGCCGGTGCAATACGGCGTGAAGAACGCCTATTGCTCCCTACCGTCCGGTCGATCTGAACCGCCGTCGCCAGGGGCAAACGTAGGGTGCAACAGGCCCCTTCGGCCGTATTGTACCGTCAGGCCAACCGCACCACCCTGTGCAAATGCCACACCGCTGCCGCGAGCACGCCCATGGCCAGGAACTGATGCGCCAGCCCTAGATGCAACGGCACCACCGACAGCAGCGTCCAAATCCCAAGAACGATCTGTAGTAGGACAATCGTCAGCAGCATCGCCGCGCTGGGCAGCAACCGCGCCGGCCCCGCGCGCCAAATCCAAAGATGATTGACCAGCGCCAACGCCGCCACGCCATACGCCCCCATGCGGTGATCGAACTGCGCCGTGACGGGATTTTCGAACGGGTTCGCCCACAGCGGCTTCATCAGCCGCAAGCCGTGCGGGAAAAAGCGGCCGTCCATCAGCGGCCAGGTGTTGTACGATAGCCCCGCATCCAGCCCGGCCACGAACCCGCCAAGCAGGATTTGTCCGTAGACGGCGGCGACCAGCAGCAGCGCCAAGCCGGCCGGTCCTCGCCACGTCGCCACCCCTCGACGACCGCGTCCCACTCCGAGCGCCGTCCAGAACGTATACCCCATGATCAGCGTGGCGATGCCGAGATGCAGCGTCAGCCGGTACTGGCTCACGTCCGTCCGCTCGGACAGCCCGCTCGCCACCATGTACCAGCCGGCGAACCCCTCCAGCGCGCCAAGCGCGAAAATCGCCACCAGCGGCTTCCAGGTGCGGCGCCGAATGTCCGGGATCGCGAGGAAATAGATCAGCCCCAGCCCCGCCACCAGCCCGACAAAGCGTCCGAGAAAGCGGTGGCTCCACTCCCACCAGAACAGCGGCTTGAACTCGGCCAGCGTCATGCCGAAGTTCACCTGCTTGTATTCCGGAATTTGTTGGTACTTGGCAAAAAGCGCGCCCCAATCGGCCTCGCTCAGCGGCGGAATTACGCCGACCAGAGGCTTCCATTCGGTGATGGTGAGCCCGGAATGGGTGAGCCGCGTCGCCCCGCCCACCACGACCATGCACAACACGAGCGCGGCGAGGGCGTAGAGCCACAGCCGCAGGGCCGTGTGGTTCGATGAGGCATCGTTCATGGGCGAACCTGTGGACCCGCAGTAGCGGCCTCACAATGCGCCGAGATGGCGCGGCCAGACCGCCGACATCCGCTTGCCGATCGAACGCCGACCGCTATGGTCTCCGGATGGGAATACGCACAAAAAAACTGGTTGGCGCGATCATCCTCGTCACCTTCGTCATCGTCTATTTCTTCGCCGCAACCGCGCTGACATCGGTCCTGTTCGGCGACAAACCTGGCCTCGTCGCCGGGCTCGGATATGCCTTTTTCGGCCTGATCTGGATCGTGCCGGCGGGCGCAATCATTTCGTGGATGTCGAAGGCCTAAGCTCGCTCCGAGTTGGCAGCCTTGGCGCATTGAGCATTGACACGACGCGGTACTCCGACGGTATCTTGTGGCAGCGACTCGCAGCCGCCGTAGGGACTGCGGATCGATCAACCAGACAGGAGACGGACATGGCCAAGGGTCAGCAAAAGTCGAACAAGGAAACCAAGAAGCCGAAGGCTGAAAAGCCCAAGGCCACCGCCGCAGCGCCCGCCGGAATGGGTGCCGGTAAGAAGGGCAAATAAGAGTCGTCTAGATGGACGCCCAATCGCCGCCGCCGATGGTCGCCTCAAGGCCATCGGCCCGGATGAAGGTTGCCTCGAGCGGCAACGAAGTACGGCGGTAGGGTTTGATATCTGCCAGCTTGTCGGCACCGATCTGGGCCAGAGCAGCACGGAGCGGCTCGGGCTTGGGCGCGCGCAGCGTCAGCCCGCCGAAGCGCACCCCGGCATCGGGCATGCGCTGCGTCGGGTGCTCGCCGGATGGCCATTGGATGGCGACCGGCATGAGGCCACCGAGGCCTGGTTGCCCATCCGGTGTTACGCCGATTTGCCAGGTCATAGTTCCACGGGTCATGGAAATCGCGTTACCCAGCACGCCCTTGCTGGCCGCGAGGGTTGCGGCAAGGTCGTCCGAGCGCACAATCCAGGCGACCAGGGAAGGACCGGTTGCGGCGAGCCGTGACTGCAGTCTGGCCTCGTCCAGGCCAAACCAGCGCGGGCGTTTGGCGGGCTCTGCCTCGGGATCAATGGCAATCACTTCAAGGTACATGCCGTCGCCGAGGCGCAGCACCGCATTATGCGTGTTCATGACCGGGTGCTTGCCACCCAGCGGCATGCGCACGCCGAGCTTTTCCTCGACATAATCGATGCCCTCACCGAGCCGCGTCGCGGCAATGGCGATGTGATCGAGTGTAAGTCTTGCCAGCATGCCAGATGATCTCCGCGCTCAGCCGACGTGACTGTCGGCCAACTGTCTGGCGGAATTTAGGACGAAGCTGAAGAACCGGAAGGCCACAGCTTCAGGCCAATGTCCTGACATAGCTTCCCGGCGCATCTTCGATCACCTTCAACCCTTCGCCCGGCGTTCGCGCGGGCACCTTATCGCCCGATTGGGCAGAGAGCCACGCGATCCAGTGCGGCCACCAGGAGCCTGGATGCTCGGTGGCCGACGCCTGCCATTTCTCCAGCGTCGCGGGCAGCTTGTCGTTGGTCCAGTATTGATATTTTATCTTGTCGGGAGGATTGACGACACCGGCGATATGCCCCGACCCCGCCATCACGTACTGCACTTTCCCGCCCAGAAGTTTGGCACCCAGATAGACCGATGGGGCCGGCGCGATGTGGTCTTCGCGGGTCGCGAGTTCATAGACCGGCAGCTTCACTTTCTTCATGTCCAGCGTCTCACCAGCAAATTTCAGTTGGCCCTTGGCGAGCGCATTCTCCAGATAGAACTTGCGCAAATAGAAGGCGTGGTTCGCCGCCGGCATGCGGGTGGAATCCTGGTTCCAATAGAGCAGGTCGAACGGCAGCGGTTTCTTGCCGAGCAGGTAGTTGTTGACGATGTAGGGCCAGATCAGGTCCTTCGGGCGTAGCATGTTGAAGACGTTGGCCATCTTCGAGCCGTCAAGCACGCCGCGCTCGGCCATCATTTCCTCCAGCGCCTTCAACTGCGGCTCGTCGATGAAGACCGCGAGATCGCCGGCTTTGGAGAAATCAAACTGCGCGGTGAGGAATGTCGCAGACCGGAAGCGGTCTTCGCCGCGCGCGGCGAGCCAGGCCAGCGTGGTGCCGAGCAGCGTGCCGCCGACGCAGTAGCCGAGGATGTTGATTTTGTGCACGTCGGTGGCGCGCGAGGCCGCGTCGACGGCGGCCAGGATGCCGTCGCGCATATAGTCCTCAAATGTCTTCCGTGCCTCGCCGGGCGCTGGATTCACCCAGGAAATGAGGAACACAGTGAAACCCTGGCCGACCAGATACCGGACAAAACTCTTCTGCGCGGTGAGGTCGAGGATGTAGTATTTGTTGATCCAGGGCGGCGTAATGACGATCGGTATACGCTGCACGTCTGGCGTAGTCGGCGTGTACTGAATGAGCTGGATGACGTCGTTCTGGAACACCACTTTGCCGGGCGTTACGGCGAGGTTTTTTCCGACCTCGAAGGCGGCGAGGTCGGTCTGGTTGATTTTCAGGCCCTCGGCCGACTTGGCGAGGTCTCCGCCCAGCAGTTCGAGCCCGCGCACCAAGTTCTCGCCATTGGTGGCGATGGTTTCGCGCAACACCTCGGGGTTGGTGAGCGGGAAATTCGAGGGCGAGGAGGCGCTGGAGAGCTGTCGCAGATAAAACTCCGCCCGCGCGCGCGTTTTCGCATCCACCCCTTCGGTGCCCTCGACCAGTTTTTCGGCCCATTGGGTGGTGAGCAGATAGACTTGCTTCCAGTAATCGAAATACGGGTTCTGCGACCACTCGGCGTCCTTGAAGCGGTCGTCGCCCGGCTCCGGCGTCACCAGCGGTTCGACCTCCTGGCCAAGGCTGCGCTGCATGGTGCGCGACCAGAGATCGAAGTAGGCCGTTGAAAGCTCTTGTTGCGCTGCAGCAAGCCGGTGCGGCTCGGCCATCCAGCGCTGCCCCAGCTCACCGAAGGCGCGCGCCGCCTCGTTCATCTCGAGCGAGGGCGCCATGGGCCCCACCCGGCCCATCAGTCCGGACATCAGCTTTCCGCTTTCTTCCCAATAGCGCAACATGTTGCGCGTCAGCACCTCCGGGTCCTTAATCTGATAGGAGGCAGGGTCAGGAAGGCTGGCGGGCGTTGATTTTGGCATCGAATGGGGATATCCGGGCGGAGGGTTCAAAGCGATTAAATCGCGATTTTCCCGATGCTAGCATAGTGTTGCGCCGCAACAACAGATCGTCATGCAGGACTTGGTTGCCATGGTGGCTCTCCGCGCACTCTGCTTGACCATGTCGCTGGGGCTAGCCGGCTGCGCGGCCACGCCGCCGCCGACCCTGCCGGGTCTCGATTCGGTTGCCGAGAAAACGCTCACGCCCGAAGAGCAGGCCGCCAAGCTCAAGCAGCTGGCTGCCGCCCGCGCCGCCGCCGAGGCCACGGTTCAGCCTGCTGTGCTGACCGCACCGGCACCCGAGCAGTAAACGCAGCGCGCGGCCAATTCCGCTCGCTTGATGCGGCAAATGCGGGCATAAAATCGAACCAACGAATCGCCGCCGGCGCGCGGTAGCGGTTAGCGAGGAGCTCCAGTGATGGGTGCGGACATGAAACCCCTGCGCGTCGGCATTGCGGGCCTGGGCACGGTCGGGACGGGCGTAGCCCAGCTGCTGGCCGGAAACGCCGCCGCGCTGGCCGCAAAACTCGGCCGCCCCATCGTCGTCAGCGCCGTCACCGCGCGCGACAAAGCTAAGAACCGAGGCGTTGATCTTTCCAAGGCCAAGTGGCTGTCCGACGCCGTAGCTGTCGCCACCAGTCCGGAGGTAGACGTGTTCGTCGAACTCATCGGCGGCGAGGAAGGTTCCGCGCGTGCCTCCGTTGAAGCCGCCCTGAAAGCAGGTAAGCCAGTCGTCACAGCCAACAAGGCGCTGATCGCCCATCACGGCCTCGCGCTCGCTAAGCTCGCCGAAGCCAAGGGCGTGGCGCTCAAATTCGAGGCGGCGGTCGCGGGCGGCATCCCGGTCATCAAGGTGCTGCGCGAGAGTCTCGCCTCCAACCGCATCACGCGCGTCTCCGGCATCCTCAATGGCACTTGCAACTACATCCTCTCGCTCATGCAGTCCGAGGGCCGCAGTTTTGAGGACGTGCTGAAGGAGGCGCAGGCCAAGGGCTACGCCGAGGCCGATCCCACCTTCGACATCGGCGGCTTCGACACCGCGCACAAGCTCACCTTGCTCACCAGCCTCGCCTTCGGCACGCGGCTGTCGCTGGAGGACGTCTACATCGAGGGCATCGAGGGCATCCGCGCCGCCGACATCGAGGCCGCCGAGGAGCTGGGCTACCGGATCAAACTTCTCGGCGTCGCGCAAAGAACCGAAACCGGCATTGAGCAGCGCGTGCATCCGACCATGGTGCCCATCGGCTCGGCCATCGCGGCGGTGAACGGCGTCACCAACTGCGTCGCCATCGATACCGACTATGCCGGCTCTCTGACCCTGGTCGGCCCCGGCGCCGGGTCGAAGGCGACGGCGTCTTCGGTGGTGAGCGATCTCGCCGATATCGCGCTGGGCGACGCGTCCCCGGCCTTCGTGCTGCCCGTGGACAAGCTGGCGCCCTACCGCCAGGCGCAGCTGAAAGCCCACGCCGGCGGCTATTACGTGCGCCTGTCCGTGTTCGACAAACCGGGCGCCTTCGCCGCCATAGCGCAACGCATGGCCGCCGAGAAAGTGTCGCTGGAAAGCATCGTGCAGAAGCGCCCGCGCAATGGCACGCGCCTCGCCGACTCCACCGGCGCGCCCGTCCCGGTGATCATGATCACGCACGACACGACCGAAGCGGCGATACGCAGCGCGTTGGACAAGATCGAGGCGGATGGGCATGTGGATACGAAGCCGCAGATGATCAGGATAGAGAGTGTGTAGCGGCCTTCTCCTCTCCCCCTCTTTTGGGGGAGAGGATGTCGCCCGAGGCGAAGCCGAGGACTCAGCGACAGGTGAGGGGCAGCCGCTTGCTCCTTACAGGTGGTGAGATGGGTGCGGAGCATGCCGCTGCCCCTCACCGACCGCGTGGCTCTTGCGCTGAAACGCGATGCGAGACGCGGTCTCCTCTCCCCTGATATAGGGGGAGAGGAGAGTATCGTAGTCGCCTTTATCGTCTGAGTACGCCTCAAAAGTCCCGGCAGCACCCCCTATGGAGCATCAGCATGGACCCATCCGCCCCCACCCGCCTCGACCGGGCGCTCACGCTCGAAATCGTCCGCGTCACCGAGCAGGCCGCCATCGCGGCGGCCCGACAGCGCGGCCGCGGCAACGAGATGGCCGCCGACCAGGCCGCTGTCGACGCCATGCGGCGTGAACTGAACCGGCTCAACATCACCGGCCGCGTCGTCATCGGCGAGGGCGAGCGCGACGAGGCGCCGATGCTGTTCATCGGCGAGGAGGTGGGGACGAGGAACGGCCCGGGCGTCGACATCGCCGTCGATCCGCTCGAATGCACAACGATCTGCGCCAAGTCCATGCCCAACTCGCTGGCCGTGCTCGCCATGGCCGAGGCCGGATCGCTGCTGCACGCCCCCGACATCTACATGAACAAGATCGCCATCGGCCCCAACTACCCCGACGGCACGGTGGACCTGGACGCCAGCCCGGCGGACAACATCGAGAACCTGGCGCGCGTAAAAGGCGTGCCGATCGGCGACCTCACCGCCTGTGTGCTCGACCGCCCGCGCCACGCCGCCATCATCGCCAGCATACGCACCACCGGCGCCGCGATCCGGCTCATTGCGGACGGAGACATCGCCGGCGTCATCGACACCACCACGCCCGAAATGAGCGGCATCGACATCTATATCGGCATCGGCGGCGCTCCCGAAGGCGTGCTGGCCGCAGCTGCGTTGCGCTGCATCGGCGGCCAGATCCAGGCCCGCCTGCACCCGCTGAAAGACGATGACTACAAGCGGGCCGAGCTGATTGGCGTGAAGGACATAAAGCGCAAATACCTCACCACCGACCTCGCCAGCGGCGACGTGTTCTTCTCGGCGACCGGCGTGACGGACGGCAGCCTGCTCAGCGGCGTGAAATTCAAGCGCGGCTCGATCGAGACCGAGACGGTGGTCATGCGCTCCGCGACCAAGACAGTGCGTTGGATACGCACGAAGCACGGCTTCCCGGG
>JAYUAJ010000416.1:0-18139 GCA_043741375.1 Hyphomicrobiaceae bacterium
ATCTCACGGGCGTAGAGCCAGGGCCGGTTCATCCAGATGTTGTCGACGCGCATGGCCTCCAGGACGCCGAGGAGGCCGCAGGCATGGTCGTTGTCGGCATGCGACAGCACCATGTGGTTGATGTAGGTGCCGGCGCCGTAGTGCGAGCGGATGTGGTCGACCACCCCGGGAGCGGTGTCGGTGAAGCCGCCGTCGACGACGTGGACCCAGAAGTTGTTGGCTTGCCCGTACCGCAGGCAGACGGCATCGCCATTGCTGTCCCCGACGGGGAGGAAGTCGATCTCGTAGTGCATTAGTCCCTCGTAACCCGCGCGCCCCGTCCGAAATGTGGACGGGCGGATGTCCCCGGACGCCGCGCCCTGGGCCCCGCATGCGGACCTACATGGTCAATGGTCGCAGGGGGTTCAATAGGTCGATAACTGAGTAAACTTGGGGAAAAGAGGAGACAAATGCTTGTGATTTTCACACGAATCGGCCTCGCCGACCAATGTCGCGTTCTTGACGCCATGCCTTTCAGACCGGACGTGGTCGGCACTGTCTTCTGCGTCGCCGAGTACCAATCGCTCGACTTCCGCTTTTGGGATAGAGCGCTGCCCTTCGTCATCAGCGCTGTCGCCAGCACGCTTCTGCTTCTTGACCCACGGGTTCCAGTCGCGATGGTCCTATACCTTCCTTGAGGCGGCCGACGCGATAGGTCAGGTGCGTCGGCCGTTAACTGTGGCGCGGACGAAAGCCACGAAAACCGGGCATGAATTCAACGGCTTGGGCGGCAGAAGACCAAAGCTGTCTGATTCTCAACCATGGAAACAAATCATGGACGACAACGAACCTCAATTGCCAAGCTGCCAATCCGACGACCGCATTGCGCCAAGGTCTGCGTACGTCTGCGCCTTCGAGCAGCCTCTGCTCCTCCATATGTTGGCGTCGCCCAGAGGTCCGTGACCGGCGTGGGAAGGCTTGATTGCATACGCAGGCATGACGCCATAGTCTGGAAGGAGATTGCTCGGGAAGCCGAGCCGTGCGCCTATAGCCCTCTGCGTCGCGCATGCCCGGCGACCTGGATCCGGCCGATGTGAGTTGACTGCGAATGGCCCCTTTGACCCTCTATGACAAGATTTGGGACGCTCACGTCGTCAAAACCTATGATGATGGCAGCTGCCTGCTCTATGTTGACCGGCACCTAGTGCAAGAAGTGTCGAGCCCGCAGGCATTTGCCGGTCTTATTGCGGGCAATCGGCGGCTCCGGCGCCCCGGCGCTCATATCGCCGTCGCCGATCATGCGGTGCCTACGCGCAATCGCGATCGTCCGCTGCCGGACGGATTGGCGAGCCGGCAGGTGTCTCATCTGGCGCGCAACGCCGAGACATTCGGCATCCCTTACATCACCATGCAAGACCGCCGGCATGGGATCGTGCACGTCATCGGACCTGAACTTGGCTTCACGCTGCCAGGCGTGACCTTGGTCTGCGGCGATAGTCATACCAGCACGCATGGCGCCTTTGGAGCGATCGCCTTCGGCATCGGCGCCAGCGAGGCCGAGTGCGTGTTCGCAACGCAAACGCTCCGGCAACGCAAGCAAAAGCGCATGCGCGTCACTCTGGACGGGACATTGCCGAAGAGAGTGACGGTGAAGGACATCATTCTTGCCTTGATAGCGCGCATTGGCGTCAGAGGCGGCGCCGGACACGCCCTCGAATATGCGGGGCCCACCGTAACGGCGATGTCGATGGAAGGCCGCATGACGCTTTGCAATATGACGATAGAGGCCGGCAGCCGAGTTGGTCTGGTTGCTCCTAACGAGACGACGTTTGCCTACGCAAAGGGCCGTCCGTTGGCGCCAACGGGCGCCGCCTGGGATCAGGCTCTCGCCTCTTGGCGAAAGCTACCTTCCGAACCTGGCGCCCAATTCGACAAGGAGATCAGTCTCGACGTAGCAACTTTAGCGCCACAAGTTTCCTGGGGCACGACGCCAGAAGAGACCACTTCAATCGGCAATAGTGTTCCGGACCCTGCTGCGGAAGCCGATCCGAGCCGCCGCGCCCGGATGCAGCGCAGCCTTGCTTATATGGACCTCAAGCCGGGCACGCGGCTTAAGGGATTGCGCATAGACCGCGTGTTCATCGGTTCCTGCACCAACGGCCGTATTGAGGATCTGCGCCTCGCAGCATCCGTCGCCCGGGGACGAAAGGTTGCCGCAAGCGTCGCTGGGATTGTCGTGCCGGGTTCAGCAGCGGTGCGGCTACAAGCGGAGGCTGAAGGACTTGACGCAATCTTCCGCGAGGCCGGCTTCGAATGGCGCGAAAGCGGCTGTTCGATGTGCGTCGCGATGAATGACGATCGTCTCAATCCGGGCGAACGCTGCGCCTCGACATCCAACCGGAATTTCGAGGGCCGCCAGGGGCAGGGCGGCAGAACACATCTGATGAGCCCAGCCATGGCGGCGGCCGCCGCGATTGCCGGCCAGATCACAGACGTCAGGGATTTCTGATGGCAATGATTCCCTTCACGCAGCTCACGAGCACAGCGGCTCCGCTGCCGGAAGCAGACGTTGACACAGACATCATCTTCCCGGCGCGGTTCCTGCTCCTGCTCAACAAGGACGGACTGCGCGCGCAACTCGCCCCGAGATGCGCTCGATCGTGGCATCGCCACGGTCTACCAGGATCTCGCAACGGTCCCGCTGATGAGCATCGCCCGCAATTTCTTCATGGGGCGTGAAAAGACAATTGGCAGCGGGCCGCTGCGGCGGATGGACTGGGATTTCATATATACGACGGCCAAGGACGAAATGGCCGCCATGGGCATCGACATTCGTGACCCACGCCAGCCGGTTGGAACGCTGTCGGGCGGCGAGCGGCAGTGTCTCGCTATCGCCAGGGCCGTGCATTTCGGCGCCCGCACGTTGATACTCGACGAGCCGACTTCGGCCCTCGGCGTGCATCAGGCCTCGGTGGTGCTGCGCCTGGTCGCGCGCGCCCGCTAGCGCGGACTTGGTGTGATTTTCATAACCCACAATGTGCATCACGCCTACCCGATCGGCGATCGCTTTACCGTGCTAAATCGCGGAAGGGCCGTCGGTACATTCGACAGGAACAACATCTCGCGTGACAAGGTCACGGAGCTGATGGCAGGCGGCAAGGACCTCATCGATCTCGAGGCGGAACTTCGCTCCATCGCCAGCGCCTGACATCAGGACTTGCGCGGAGGCTTATTGGACGGCCTTGCCGTCGAACCGCGCACAATCAAGCTGCAATCGACGGTCTGGCGCACAAGCGCCGACGGAAGCTCGCCGGCAATACGGGACTTCAAAGTCTCGATGGCGACGCGCGCCAGCGTTTCCATCGGTTGACGAACTGTTGTCAGGTTGATCCGGCGCAGGCCCGCCAGCATGATGTCGTCGTAGCCGACAATCGACAGGTCCCGCGGGACCTCGATGCCCAGTTGGTCGGCGCAATCGAGGATTTCTATGGCGCCAAGATCGTTGGCGGAGAACAGCGCTGTGACGCGCTTATCGCCCGAGAGCAGGTTCGCGATCGGCAGTTCGCGAAGGGTGCGTCCTTCAGCACCCTGCCAATGGTAGATGGCATCGGCCAGCCCGCTGGCGGCCATGCAAGCGCGGTAGCCTACCGCCCGCGCCTGATCGGCGGCATCTTCAATGGACGGATCGGCAATGTAGGCAATCCGGTTGTGGCCAAGGTCCAGGAGGTGCTGGGTCGCCAACCGTCCTCCTTTCTCGTCGTCCGCCGAGACGACGTCGCCCCAATCGGCCATGCAGGTCACAAACACCGATGGCGTGCGGCTGTTCTTGACCAGCGCCTCGCTGTCGCTATCGCCCGCATAGGCCAGGAACACCAGCCCAGCGACGCGATAATCCAACAAGCTGCGCAACCCTGCGAGTTCCCGCAGCTCGTCGATCTGCGTATCGCAGAACATGACGCCGTAACCCGCAGCCGAGGCGTGTCTTTCGATGTGCTTGGCCATTTCCGCATAAAAGGGATTGGCAAGATCGCCGATAACGACGCCCAGCACGTTTGTGCGCTGCTGGACCATCTGGCGCGCGAGAAGATTTGGCCGGTAGCCCAGCCGGTCAATGGCCTTGAACACGTTCTCCTTGGTGGCCGGGGCGATGCCAGTTGCCCCGCGAATGACATTGGAAACCGTGGACTTTGAGACTTTGGCGAGCTTGGCCACATCGAGAATGGTGGCAGGCTTGGCGGCTCGGGATTTGGAGAGCATGTGGTGGTCCAGAAAATGATCCGGCTAAAGCCGAACCGGCGCGAACCTGAACTAGGCCGCTCCGCCATGTGAGTGTCAAGAATGCCGCGCCTGGACGACGTGGTTGCCCTGATCGACGCGGCCTCGCCGAAACCATGGCGACCTCAAGAATACAATACGAAAGCAACTACGCAGTCTTCGGGCGAGCCGGATGCAGTTCGTATTCAAATTTCAGTTTGTCATAGGCGACGGTCGGAATTTTTTTTCCGTGCCGCGCAACGCTGATTTCGATCAGCCCAAGGCTCTCCATCGTTTGGATCGTTCTGGAAAGATTTGACTTTGCCCTACCCGACAGTTTGGCAAGTTCCGTCAGCGACTCCGGTTTCGAATGTCTAATCATTTCGAGCAAAAGCATATTCTCTTCCGACAAAACCTTCGCAAGAGACTCAAGCGATGACACCCAGTGCTTAGGCTCCCCAGCGCGCACCGGCCCCCCCTTGGCGATGGCGATCATCCGCTGTTTGACATACCCGCGCGGGGCGATACCGATATGCATGACCCTAACCTCGTTCATGGTATCCCTTCCTCCTTCAGGATAGCCTCAACGTCGGCCCAAAAATCCTCTAACAATTGGCTGGCGACACGAACTTGTAAACCGAGACACGATCCCGGTAATGCCTGTGATCGAACCATACGCCCTCCAGTTTTGATTTCCGCGAAGGCCCTGTTCCGATTTTGGGCAAATGAGCATTGTCGTAACCCAAGATTCGCTCGTTACCAGGGCGGTGCAACGTGAGCGCGTATCGGATTCCGTGTGGCCTACCCTCATCAGGCTCCACGCGCGTTGACTTCATCGACACCCAAAATCCTCCACCCACCTCGATCGTGTACCCGTGCAGGTCCAGGAGGGTGTCGAGCCCATCGCTTGCTGATTCGCTGTCCACAAGGGTTATCAATAGATCATAACCCTAGCGCCAGCAAGTACACTCTACGGATGAAATTTTGGTCAATCGCCAGCCTTGACAAAGCGCGAGGGGCCCAATAGTGAGTTTATGGAACGTTCCAATTGACGTAATCAGCGTCAAAACAGCACCGGCTGAAGGATCCAGATCATGTATGTTGTTGGCGATGAAGAGGCTGAAGCGCTCGCGACAATTATCCGTAGCGGCAGGCTGTTTCGCTACGGCGTCGGCAATGAGTGCGACCGCTTCGAGGAGCGCTATGCCAAGTATCTCGGCGTCGGCCAGTTTGCGCTGACTGTCAGCGGCACCTTCGCGCTGTCCGCCGCCATGGTCGCGCTCGGCATCGGGCCGGGCGACGAAGTGCTCATTCCCGCCCATACCTATATGGCCACGGCGACCGCCGTCCTCACCACCGGCGCCATCCCCGTCATCGTCGATGTCGATGAAAGCATCACCATCGATCCAAAGGCCGTCGAGGCGGCGATCGGTCCGCGCACCAAAGCTGTCGTGCCCGTTCATATGTGGGGCGCCGCCTGCGATATGAACGCCATCATGGACATCGCGCGGCGCCACAAGCTCTGGGTCATCGAAGATTCCTGCCAAGGCGTCGGCGGCAGCTACGACGGGAAAAAGTTTGGTTCCATCGGTGATGTCGGCGCCTTCAGCTTCAATTACTACAAAAACATGACGGCGGGCGAAGGCGGCGGCGTCGCCACGTCCGACGAAGACGTCGCCAAGCGCGCCCGCTGCGCCATCGACCCGTGCCATTTCTACTGGACCGGCCGCGAGGACGGCAGCAAGCCGTTCGCGGGCAACGGCGGGCGGGCGTCCGAGCTGATGGGCGCTATGCTGAACGTCCAACTCGACCGCATTGATGGCCTGGTTGGAGCCATGAGAGCCGAGAAGAAGAAGATCATCGCCGGCACCAAGCGGCTGAATAATTTCGGCCTCAACCTGTCGCCGATGAACAGCGCCGATCATGATTGCGCCGCTCACGTCATGTATCTGCTGCCCACGGCTGACGACGCAACCCGTTTCACCAAAATCTTCCCGGCCGTCATCGCCGGCAAGACCGGCCGCCATACGTATACGGAATGGGATCAGGTGCTGATGGGAATGGGGGCGGCGCACCCGGCCATGAATCCTTACAATCATCCGGACAACGCGGCCTGCCGGAAAACCTACAGCAAGACCATGTGTGCGCGTTCGCTCGACATTCTCAATCGCACAGTCATGGTGCCGACGCACCCCAAGCATTCCGCTGCCGAGATCGACGCCATCATCCACAATATCGAGGTGGCGACCAAGGTTGCCTTGGGTGGCATGAGCCCCGACGAGGTCGCATTGAAGGAGACCACCGCCCTGGACGTGCAAAAGTTCGATATGGCGGTCATCGATTCCAACCCTTCAGTTCGTGCAGAATGATCCTTTGGCGGATCCTCCGAGAAAGTCTCTGAAAGACCGCTGGGGATATTTTGCCGCCGGAGGAGAGCGTATCGATCATGCAAACGCTCGATGCGATCCGAACGCAGATCGGTCTTCGCTATCCCAATAGGTTATCGCGTTCCGTCAACTGAGATCGTGAAGGTCTTTGCTGGTCGGAGGCCCGAGGACGAAGTCCGAAAACGCGACCTTGAGACCCTGCCGTTCGGGGGTGCACGCCATGGGCCCGACGAGATAACTTCGTGCCAGCGGGATCGGCGCGAGCCGCAGCAGTGGCCAGATTTTCCGGTCTGCGGAGGCCTGTACGCGCAGCGCGCCGGAGGCAACCGTGACCCGAAGCCAAAAATCCGCTGGGTCGCAGGCAAGCGTCGTAACGGACCAGTCGGAATTTATCGCTGTCACGACCGTGCTAAGACCGCCGCACCGTCATTCAATTCAACACCCGTCTTGATCCAATGCCTCTCGTCTATGCGAACCATCAGACCGGCCTGGTCATAGAGATGCTCGTATCGGCCATTCACTCTGACTTCGGCGGTAAAATCACCTTGGCTGGCGATTCCTAGGAAATGCCCGTTGTCGCGAATAAAGCCATAATGGGTCTGCCGCCAAAAATCGGTATTGAGATCTGTTTGCATCGACAGAACAGGGCCATTGACCGAAGCGATCGTCGGCTTGTTGAGCCAAGTTCCGCGCGAAAAATCTGCTTCAGCGTTCATTGTTGAGCCCTGTGAGATCGTCATTCTAGACTTCGAGCCTTCGGCCTACCGGAGCGCCGCAGCTCGTGCGCTGTTATGGCATGGACGGCTTGCCATAGCAGCCGCCGGTGATCTGTCGACGGATAAAAAACTTTGAGTCGCGGCGGCTCTTTAACCGTCTTCAGAAATTTGAATCGGGAAGGCTTGCAATACAAGGTCATGTCCCCGAACTGCCTGAGGACGGGGTTCAACCGCTCGGTTCTCTCCGGCGCAGCTTACTTCTGAACCAGCGTTCCGGGGTTTCTGCGTATTGGCACGCTTGTTGCTCGGTTGGACTGCCGATCCCCGTCGGCGCCCGCATGTCCTTGCGGGGAGCCTATCGATCAGGGCGCGCGCCGCGTCCGGAAAGGTCTTGCTTGTCCGCCCCCGTCCCCGCCGCGTCCAGACCTGGAAAAGCCGGCCTTGCACTTCCCAAGGCGCTGAAGCGTTGCGGCGGCGTCTTTCTGGCCATCGGCGCTATTTCTGGCGTGGTCAATCTGCTCGCGCTCTCGGGCTCTTTCTACATGTTGCAGGTCTATGACCGCGTGCTGACCAGCCACAGCACGCCGACCCTGATCGCGCTGTCGGTGCTGGTGGCCGGTCTCTACATCTTTCAGAGCATCATCGATCTGCTGCGCTCGCAGGTGCTGGTGCGCCTGGGCAGCGGCGTCAACGCCATCATGATGCCGGCGGCCCACGCGGCGGCTCTTGAGCTTCCCCTGCGCGGCCAGTCCGCCACCTCATCGCTGCAGTCGATGCGCGATGTCGATGCCATCCGCGCCTTCCTTGCCGGGCAGGGCCTGGTGGCACTGTTCGATATGCCGTGGATACCCGTTTACCTCGTTTTTGTCTACATGCTGCACCCGATTCTCGGGCTGTTGGCGACCGGCGGCATGGTGGTGCTGATCATCCTGACGCTGATGACCGAATTCATGACGCAGTCGCTGGAGGTCTCGGTCGGCAAGGCTGCCTCGACCCGCATGGCGCTCGCCGACGCCAACGCCCGCAATGCCGATGTGTTGCGCGCCATGGGTTTTGGCGACCGCGCCAGCGACCGCTTTCTCAAGGCCAGCACCGAGTACTTAATGTTGCAGGCCAGGGCCAGCGATGTGGTGGGCGGCATGAGCAGCCTGTCCAAAGTGTTCCGTATGATGATGCAATCGGCCATGCTGGGCACGGGCGCCTATCTGACGCTGATGGGCGAAGTCACGGGTGGCGCCATTATGGCGAGTTCGATCTGCACCGGACGCGCGACCGCTCCCGTGGAGCTGGCCATCAGCCAGTGGAAGAGCTTCGTGGCCGCACGCCAATCCTACGCGCGGTTGAAGAAGACCCTGGGAGCGCTGTCCGCCAATACGCCACAAACCAAACTGCCGCCGCCCAAGAAGTCCTTCACAGTCGAGAACGTCGCCCTGACGGCGCCCGGAAGTCAGCGCTTGCTGGTGAGCGGTGTCACCTTCCAGCTGGAAGCCGGGCAGGGCCTGGGCATCATCGGCCCAAGCGGCGCCGGCAAGTCGACGCTGGCACGTGCACTCACCGGCGTCTGGCCGCTGGCGCGCGGTGCGGTGCGGCTGGACGGGGCAGCGCTTGAGCAGTGGCAGCCCTCCGATCTCGGCGCTCACATGGGGTACCTGCCGCAGGACGTAAGCCTGTTCGACGGCACCATCGCCGACAACATATCACGCATGGACCCGGAAGCGGACAGCCGCGCCATCATCACCGCCGCCAAAGCTGCTGACGTACACCAGCTGATCCTTGGACTATCCGATGGCTACGACACCAGATTGGGCGTCGGCGGACAGGCCCTGTCAGGTGGCCAGCGCCAGCGCATCGCGCTTGCCCGCGCGCTCTACAAATCACCCTTCCTGGTAATCCTGGACGAACCGAACTCCAATCTCGATGCCGAAGGTGAAGCGGCTTTGACGCGCGCCATCCATGGCATCCGCGAGCGCGGCGGCATCGCTATCGTCATCGCGCACCGGCCAAGCGCCTTGGCCGCTGTCGACAAGGTCGCCGTGCTCGGCGGCGGCCAGCTGGCTGCCTTCGGACCGAAGGACGAGGTGCTCGGCCGCGTCCTGGCCCCGGCGGGTGCTCAGGGCCCTGCACCCGCTCAATCGCCTGTTCAGATGCCGACCCAAATGTTGGCCCAGATGACCGCGAAGTCGGCTTAAGGAGCCAAATATGACCACCCAATTGAACGGCGTCGCCAAGCCTGCGTCAGTCAATCGGAGCGCCGCAAAAGCGGACTCCGATGCCCTTCCAGACATGGGAATGCGCAGCCGCCTGATCTGGGCGGGCGCGCTGTCATTTATGCTGGTGTTCGGCGTCGGTGGCTGGGCGGCTACGGCGACGCTTTCCAGCGCGGTGATTGCGGCCGGCGACCTGGTCGTCGACAGCAGCGCCAAGAAGGTGCAGCACCCGACTGGCGGCGTGGTGGGCGAACTGCGCGTGCGCAACGGCGACCACGTCGAGGCCGGCGATCTGCTGGTGCGGCTCGACGATACCCAGACCCGGGCGTCGCTGGGAACCGTCACCTCGCAGCTGTTGCAACTCTACGGCCGTCATGGCCGTCTAACCGCTGAGCGCAACGAAGCTGATGCAATCCTGTTTCCGACCGAAGTGGCCACTCTGGGTCCCGATGTGGCCCGGATGGAAGACGGCGAGCGCCGCCTGTTCGAGGCCCGCCGCAAGGCCCGCGAAGGCGAGATCGCCCAGTTGCGTGAGCGCATCGGACAATTGCGCGAACAGCAGACCGGGCAAGCCGCGCAGCTGGCCGCCAAGGAGCACTCCCTGGAGCTTTCGCGTCAGGATCTCGAGCGCGTGCGCGGCCTCTTCCGGCAGAGCCTGGTTCCGATCACGCGTGTGATGACCAGTGAGCGCGACGAGACCCAGCTCTCGGGCGAGCGCGGTGCGCTGATCGCCGATATCGCACGCGTCAAAGGGCAGGTCACCGAGATCGGATTGCAGATTCTGTCGGTGGATCAAAAGGCCCGCTCGGACGCCCAGAACGAATTGCGCGATGTCGAAGGCAAGATCGCCGACCTGGTGGAGCGCCGCATCTCGGCCGAAGACATGCTCAAGCGCGTCGAGCTGCGCGCTCCGGTTGCGGGCATCGTGAATGAACTTTCGGTACATACGATTGGTGGCGTGATCAGCCCCGGCGAACCCGTCATGCTGATCGTGCCCAGCGGCGACGCCCTGGCGATCGAGGTCAAGATCGCCCCCCAGGACATCGACAATGTCGCAGTCGGCAAGACGGCAATCATGCGCTTTACCGCCTTCAATCAGCGGACCTCGCCCGAACTCAAGGGCCGCGTGATCGCGGTCGCGCCCGATCTCACCCGCGATCCCAAGACCGGCCAGGGCTACTATCTGTCCCGGCTGAGGCTCGATGACGGCGAGATGAACAAATTGAACGGTGCCAGGCTGCTTCCCGGCATGCCGGTAGAAGCGTTCATCGGCCAGAGCGAGCGCACGGCGATCTCCTACCTCACAAAGCCGTTCACGGATCAATTGAACCGGGCGTTGCGTGAGAAATAGGGTCATTTAAAGCATGAGCAGAATTAACCAAATTGCTCTGAAGACAGGTTAAAGCTCGCTTCATATGTTGACCAATGGGCTAATCATTGCTTCAATTTGAGTTCCAGTATCTGCGTGCGGTTGCCGGCTTGTGCGGTGGCCGTCTCCGTGTGAGGTTACAGTGGTCAAGTCGCGGGTGAGCCATCTGCCGTTGCGCATGCGCAGTGCTTCTGCCGGCGCGGGTCTGGACAGTTTTCAATTCTCCCATGCCGCACTAGCTCCGGCCAATCCGATCATTGCGCTGCAGCCGGCGGCATCCGAGACATCGGCCGCTCGTCCCGGCGGACTTCTGTTCCGCACAGCAAGCGCGTTGTTTCCGCACGCTGGCCGACTGGCCGACGCAGATGCGGCGGCAAACTCGAATACACCCGCGTCGCGGGCGTCGCGCGGTGCTTCCGGCGATGAGATTGCCTGGATGGCCGTTGCTGCCGCCGTCGGGCTGTCGGCGCAAGCCAGGGCCGAGGCCATCGAGCAGGACTCCCGCAAGGATCTGAACGCCCCCTCGGACGACGCAGACAAAACGGCGCTCCTGGCGGGAGCAAGTCAGCATGCGGCGCAAGCTGCAGAAGGGCCGGCCGAGAAGCAGACGGCCGAGGCAACTCAGGCGCGGGACGCAGTTGCCAGGGACAGCGATGTTTTGATCGTTCTACCCGACAGCGGCGACATCGTCGGCAGCGATGGAACGGACGCGCTCACGACCGGATCCGGGGAGTCAGGTCCCTCGCATTACGGGCATAGCAGCCAATTGGTGATTGGCCCGGATGGCGGCATCGAGTTGAGTTCGGACCGCTACGTTGCTGACAGCAGCATGCAGGACGCCCCGCATGTCATCTATGGTACGGACCATGACGATGTCCTCCAAGGCGGCATGGGCCACCAGATCATATTTGGCGGTCAGGGCGTGGACACGGTTGTGGAACACGGCCCGGCGGAGGCCGCGAACATCACCGTGGCGCAGGCGGACGATCAGTCACAGGCCGTTGTGGTCTCAACGGGCCCAGGCAATTCCGACGTCCTGATCAGCGTCGAGCGCCTGAAATTCGACACAGCCACCTACACCATCGTCACCGCAACGGATGGTTCGCACACGGCGCAAGGCACAGCCGCAGACGACATCGTTGTCGGTTCCGGTCATGGCGACGTGCTGGCGGGTGGGGGTGGCTACAATGTGCTGTTTGGCTCCGCCGGTGATACCGCCGCCTTCGCCGGCTCAGTCGATAACTACAAACTGTCGCTGAGCGCTTGGGATCACGTGGTTGTTTCGGGCGCGGATCGTGATGGCACCGACACCCTCGTCGGCGTCGCGTCCGCTAACTTTGACGGTCAGACGTATGCTCTGCACGCCGGCACGTCAGGAGACGATATTCTGATCGCGGGCACTGGTCCCGAACTCATGGTTGGTGGAGCTGGGCACGACGTGTTCGTGTTCAATCACACCATCATGGCGGTGCACCGGGCCAATGTACTGGATATGGTGGCCGACTTCTCGCAGGGCATGGACCGGATTGATCTGCACTGGATCAATTTCGATCCCTTCCTGGCCGGTGGCGATGCCTTCATCTGGGACGGCTCGGACGCAGACAACTCTGGCCACGGCCACGGCCACGGTCACGGCCATGTCGGCTACCATGTGGAGCAGGTGGATACGGACGGCTGGCGTACGGTCATCGATGGCCAGGCGAACGGCGACGGCAACTCCGGCTCCGATTTCCACATCATGTTGCGCGGCCACGTCGAACTCAAGCAGGCCGACTTTATTCTGTAATCGCCTCCCGCAGTCGACTGGCAGCCCGGACCCAAGGTCCGGGCTTTTTCTTTGGCGGGGCCGCAGCTCAGCGATGGTGGGTGAGTGCCGCCGGTTTCATGCCACGGCGGGCCAAGGCAAAATTGGGTTGCAGCCAGTTGGGCTCGTTGCCCAGGAACGTGTCCAGGAAACCCACCGCCAGCGATGCATCCTCGCTGGCGTTTTCCCGGAACGACCACCAGGCCCCAAGGTCCTCGACGATGGGTTTCAGGGTCACCACGGAATTGAAATCCTGCTGCATGACGGCGTTCAGAACGCTCAGGCAGAAGCTGGTGTAAAGGAAGCCCTCGGGCCAGAATTTTATGATCTCGGCGACGCGCGGGCTGGCGTCGGCCGGGATGTTCAGCTCCGATGTATTGCCTGCAGTGCAGACCTTGTTCTTGATCAGCTCCTTCAACAACAGTCCGGCCGCGAAATTCGCAAAGTCTTTGCGTGACAGCTCGGCGTAGGGGCGTTGCTCGGCGAAGGCGTTAGCCCAATCAAGAAACGCCTTCGCCAATTGCGGTTCGTCGAGCGTGAACTCCACGCCCCAGTCCTTGCCGACCAACGCGACACAGCGCTTGAACGCGCGGCGGAACCAGCCGAGATGTCGCACCTGGTGGCGCACGTCCTCGGACGCCGCCAATTGGTTGGTGTATCGCAGATCCATGACCTGGCGCCTCGCCTCGGGTGCGTGAACTGGGAACACTAGCACATATTTGGCGACAAATGTACGGCTACAAATACTACGGCAAGTAAGGGATGACTACGGATAATTCCCGCGCAAGTTCGCCAGCTGGATCGCTGGCCCCGAGCGCGGCGGCGAAGCGCTCGTAGCGCGCGGCCGCGACCAGTTCGGCCGATTCCATGATTTCGGCGACACTGACTTCGCCGGTCGTTTGCGCGGCCGAGATGACGGCCGTTGCGATGCCCACGGTGAGAAAGCAATGGGCGTTGAGATCGGCCAAGGCCAAGGTCAGTGCGAGGGCGGGCTGGGCGTCGCGGTCCACCCGCTTGATCGGCCGGGCGGCGATGATGGCCTGTGTGGCGTCGGCCACAATGAGAGTCTGGCGCTCGGGATTGGTCGCCGGCCGCTTCAGCCACTCGGCATGGCGCTGCGCGACAGGGCGGGCGGCGCGCTGGATGCTCTGTTCGGACATGAAAACATTCTTAAGCCCCATCTTGTTGAGGCAACTGGAGCCGCAGCGATAGACGCTGCCGGCGAACAGCGCATCGTTCTCGTCCGCCGCGAGAGCGGCCAGCGATGTCGAGACGGGAAGGAGGAAATTCTCATCGAGCGTGCTTGCCACGCTTGGCGTCTCGAACAACCGCTGCGCCATACGGCCGACGGGATTGGCGAGGCTTCGGGAGAGTTCGTAAAGCCGCCCCGGCCGGCCGTCGTGCGGACGGACCTCGCCGCCCAGCAACAGCGCTTGCAGCGCCTCCTGCCCGCGGTCGAGCAGGCGCACTTCCTTGCGCGCGGCGTAGCGGATTTCGCGCAGCACGTCCTTGACGGTAATGGCAAGGTCGTCGGTCATGGTCGCGACCTTATCACCCCAACTCGCCCGCTGTCGATCAAACGCCGCGCTGCAGGCGGTCGCCGTTGCCGCCAGCGAACAGATGCACGCGGTCCGGGCGGATCCGGATTGCGATTGGCGTATCAAGGGCTTGGCGGAAATCGCGATCGACCTTCGCGGTGAAGAACTCGGTCCCGATGCGGGTCGTCACCAGCGTGTGGTCGCCCATCGGCTCGACGGCGAAAACCGTCGACGTGATCTCCGCCGGACCGGTCGCGGCTATGTCGGCGTCCTCGGGGCGCACGCCCAGGATCAGCCTTTCCGGCAGGGTCTTGGCCAGCGTCGCCGCCGACAGCGGGAGGTCAATTGACGGCGCCACGAAGCGCCCGCCAGCAACCCGCCCCTCGATCAGGTTCATCGGCGGCGTGCCGATGAACCCGGCGACGAACACATTGTTCGGGCTGTTGTAGATCTCGTCCGGCGTGCCGATCTGCTGGATGCGGCCGCCGCTCATGACCACGATCCGATCCGCCAGCGTGGTCGCCTCGACCTGGTCGTGGGTGACGTAAATGGTGGTGGTCTGCAGCTGGCGCTGGATGTGCTTCAGCTGCACGCGCATGGTGAGGCGCAGCTTGGCGTCGAGGTTCGAGAGCGGCTCGTCCATCAGGAACACGCGCGGCTGGCGCACGATAGCGCGGGCGAGCGCGGCGCGCTGGCGTTGGCCGCCGGAGAGGGCCTTGGGCTTGCGCTCGAGCAGATCGCCCAGCTCCACCATGTCGGCGGCCTTGCGCACCAGCGCGTCCTGGTCGGGCTTCGGCACGCCACGCATTCGGAGCGGAAAGCGGATGTTCTCATAGATCGACATGTTCGGGTACAGAGCATAGCTCTGGAACACCATGGCGACGTCGCGGTCGCGCGGGTCGACGCCGTTCATCTGTTCGCCGTCGATCATGATCTCGCCGCCGGTCGGCTCCTCAAGCCCCGCGACCATGCGCATGGTCGTGGTCTTGCCGCAGCCCGAGGGGCCGAGGAACACCATGAACTCTTTGTCGCGCACGGTGAGGTCGACCTTGTCGACGCCGATGACGGAGCCCCAGCTTTTGGTGACGCCGCGCAGAGTAATTTCAGCCATGCTTGGTTCCGTTCGTACTCATCCCTTCACCGCCCCCATGGTCAGCCCGCGCGACAGATGATCCTGGATCAGGATCACCAGGATCAGCACAGGGATGAAGGCGAGGAAGCCGACCAACGCGATGGCGTTATAGATGATGCCGTCCGAGCCGCCGGAGAAATTGGCCAGCGCCACCGACAGCGGATAGGCCTCGCGTGTGGCGATGATCAGCGTCAAGAGATATTCGTTCATGGCGAAGATGGCCGCGATCACCGAGGCGGTGATGATGCCGGGCAGGCACATGGGTGTGATGATGGACCACAATATCCGCAAGTCCGAGGCGCCATCGGTGCGCGCGGCGTCCTCGATCTCGGACGGGATGTCGAGCATGTAGCTGCGGATGATCCAGATCACGATCGACAGGTTCATAGCGGCGTAAACCAGCATGAGCGCCCAGATAGTGTCGAGCAGATGGAGGTTTTTGAACAGGAAGAAGATCGGGATCGCGACCACGGCCGGCGCCATCATCTTGGTCGAGAGGATGTAGAAGCCGATGTCCTCGCGGCCCCTGTAGCTGTAGCGCGCCAGCGAATAGGCGGCCGGGATGCCGAGCAGGAGGCAGATGAAGACGCTGCCGGCGATGGCCTCGCTGGAGTTGAGGAAATAGCGGCCGATCGGCCAATCTTCCCAGATCTTGGCCCAGGTCTCGATGGTGATGGTAGGCCAATAGATCGGATGCGGCGTGATGATCTCATTGCGTGGCCGGAAGGCGATGGTGAGGAAGTATAGGATCGGCAGCAGGCAGAACAAACCCCACGTGCTGAGTATGGCGTAGCGCAGGATCGAGGAACCGAGGGTGGAGCGGCGGCGGATGGCCATCAGTCCCTCCCTGAGCGGAAATGCTTCTTCACCAGCAGCTGTGCGGTCACCGTGATCAGGATCAGCAGCACCACGGAGGCCGCCGAGGCATAACCGAAGTCGAACTGGCGGAAGCTGGTGCGGTAGACGAAGTAGCTCATGGTCTCGGTCGCCCCACCCGGCGTGCCCTGCGTGATGATGTGCACGGGCGCGAACATGTTCACGATGTCGATGCCGCGCAGGATGAGCGCGACGACGATGATCGGCTGCATCAGCGGTAGCGAAATGTTGAAGAATATTTTTGGCCAGGTTGCGCCGTCGAGCCTTGCGGCCTCCTCGATCTCCTTGTCCTGGCCCTGGAGAGCGGCGACGAAGATGATAAAGAGGAACGGTGTCCATTCCCAAACGTCCACGACGACCAGCATGAGGCGGGCAAGGACGATATTACTCATCCAGTCGATGTTGTCCGAGAGCAGTCCGGCGCGCATCAGCAGATCGGCGACAACGCGGCCGTCGTTGAACAGCAGCTTCCACAGAAACGCGACGGCCGAGGGCATGAACAGCATCGGCAGCAGGAAGAGAATGCGCCATTGCCGCACCAGCGGGTCGCGGTAGACGAGCGCGGCCAGTGTCATGGCGACGACGAACTCGAAGCCCAAGGTGATCGAGCCGAGCAGGGCGGTGTTCCAGAGGCTGGCCCAGAAGTCAGGATCGGCAAAGAGATGCGTGTAGTTGTCGATGCCGGCCCATTCCAACTTGAAGCGGCCGTTGTAGAAGCTGCGCCAGATGGCGAACAGGCCCGGATAAAGCGTAATGCCGAGCAGATAGACGACGGCCGGTGCGACAAGGAGATACGGGAAGGCTTGGCGCATGAACGGGCTTCGCCGGCGAATAGTTGCCCGCCCCTTCGTCAGGCTCAGAGTGTCCGCCGTCGTCTCAGCCATGCAAATGATCCGCCGTGGTCCGGTGGGTAAACCGTGGGTGGGCCTGAACCGTAGGGTGGGCTTCGCAGTGCTCAGCCCACCCTACAAAACAGGACCACCCCTAGGCGATTCCGGGAGGCTAGAACGGCAGCTTCTTGCCCTTACCGAGCCACAGGCCGGGTTCCATCGAGGCATAAGACACGGGGTCCTTGCCGACGTAGAACTTGCCCTTCTCGGTCATGGTCTTCTTCCAGGCGGCAACGCCGTTGTCGAGCGCCTGCTTGGCGGTCTGCTGACCGACAACGGCCTTGTTGATCTCGTTGCCGAGCGCGATCTCCATTTCCAGCGTATACGGCAGACGTGGAGCACACCAAGCGTAGTCGAGTTCTGCGGCCCAGATCTTGGAAGGCTGGGATACCGAGCGCAGTTTCTCGTTGGCGAGCACCGACTTGTAGCCCGGAGCAACGCCGTTGGCGTTGGCCTCGTTCATCGCCATCGTCGAGCCCGAGGTAAGGTAGGCGAGCATCAGGAACGCCGCCTCTGGGTTCGGAGAGGACGCCGACACGCACGAGGTCGAACCGGCGATGTTCGGCGGGGCGAAGTTGCCGCCTTCGACGCGTGGCTCCCAGATGGTCACGATATCGTTGGCGATCTTGCTCTGATCAGGGCGGGTCGCTTGTGTGCCCGAGTCCTGCCAGGAGATGTTGACACCGATCTGGCCACCGAGGAAAGCGCCGCGGTTGGTCGGCCAATCGGCGCCGGCATTGCTCTCGTGGCCGAATTTGCTCAGCGCAATGATGGTCTCGAGGCCCTTGACGCCGGCGTCGCCGTTGAAGATCGGCTCCCACTTGTCGTTGAATAGCATCATGCCGTGCTGGGCGGCAACGTGCTCCCAAGTGTAGGTGGCCCAGAAGCCGCGGGCATTCATCATGCCGATAGCTCCCACACCCTTTTCCGCCTTGGCGATTTCCGGCGCCATGCGGATCATTTCGGCATAGGTCGGGATGGTGTTGA
>JAYUAJ010000417.1:0-8117 GCA_043741375.1 Hyphomicrobiaceae bacterium
AGTCGTGCGGCTGCGCGCAGACCGAGGTGGCGGCCTTTGTGCGCAGTGGCAAGACCGAGGAGATCATCGAGCAGCGCCTGAGCGCCAGCGCCTTGGGCAAACTCGTACAAGCCGGCGGGCAGCGGGTGAAAGGCTTGACGCTGCGGCTGCGCCTGGTGCGCGTGGTGCTGCCCAATGGGCGCATCGAGGTCCTCGTCACGTCCTTGCTGGACCTCAGCGCCTACCCGGCCAGCGCGTTCGCTGCGCTGTACCACAGCCGCTGGAAAATCGAGGAAGCATTCAAGACACTCAAGCACCGGCTGCACATGGAAGGCTTCACCGGGGAGTTGCCGCATGCCATCGAGCAAGACATCCACGCCAAGACCCTGGTGGCCAACATCACCGCGGCACTGTGCGCTCAGGCGCACGAGCAACTGCCCGAGGCCAAGGCGGCGGCGTATCAGGTGAATCAGACGGTGGCGATCAAACATTGGCCGGCACTGGTGGTGGTCTGGCTGCGGCAGAGCGCCGAAGCCCTGGAGCAGCAGATGCAGCAACTGATCCTGCTGTTGACGGCCAGCCTGAACAAGCTCCGCCCTGGCCGGTCGTGTCCGCGCAACTTCGGCGTACGTGGGGCGATGCAGCCTCGGCGGGCTTATCACTGATGGGCTTAACTTAATGGCATTGGCATGGACATGAGTGGCAAGCATGGATATCAAGAGCCTACGCCGGGGTTGCGTGGTGCCTGCAACGCCAACTCTCTGGCCAGTTCAGTCGCATCCCGCTGAAGGCCAAGTATCTTGAACTGCAAACTCATCAGGACGAACACGCTGATAACGATCCAGAAATAGATGACGAGATCCGCGCCACGTCCAACGCCGAGTGCCTCTGCCAAGATTGACGTGTGCGCAGGCACCAACACGAACCAGATGCCGGCGCAACTGGCTAGCGAGATGCCTCCTGCGATCGTTCGCGACTTACGCCGCTGTAAAAATGCATAGATCAGGCACAGCAGCAGTCCGAAAACCAGAACCAGTTTAATCATATGGATCACCTTACCTACTCAAACGTTCCACCAGTAACTCGGCCAGGATGTTTACGGCATTGCTGAGCTTCTGTCCCTTGCGCAACGAATACTCGGTGTAGACGACCGTAACCGGTGCCTCTGCGACGCTGAACTTAAGCGCTCCAGCTTGGCTGATGATTTCCGAGGCATGCGCCATGCGATTTTGCCGAATCCGCAGCAGTTTGGCCGCGCGGCGGGTAAACAACCGCAGTCCGTTGTGTGCGTCGGTCAGGCGCACGCCGGTCGTAAAGGAGGTGAAGTGCGCCGCCAACCGCAGTACGAAGCGTCGCAGCGGCGGCATGTTGGAGGTGCTGCCTAAGAAGCGACTGCCTAGCACCATGTCCGCGCCAGTTTCGACTTGGCGGCGCAATAGCACGTCGATGTCCTCAACGCGGTGCTGTCCGTCGGCATCGAATGTGATTATGTGGTCCGCACCACGCGACAGCGCGAATCGAATGCCGGTCTGCAGTGCCGCGCCCTGCCCCAGATTGATCGGGTGCCGCAACACAATCGCCCCGGCCGCCGCTGCACAAGCCGAGGTGTCGTCGGAAGAACAGTCGTCGACGACGACGACGTGAGCGAAGCGTTCGCGCACACCGGATACGACGGCACACAGCACCTCACCTTCGTTGAAAGCCGGGATGACCACCCAGAGCGTCTGGTGCTCGTTCATTTCAACCCAACCCTTTCCATGTGAGCAACGCGAGTCCCCCCAGAATCATTGCCAGGCTGATGAAGTACCAGGGATTGAGCGACTCCCTGAAAAAAAACATAGCCATCAGTGGCGTAGTCACGAATGCCAGAGCGACGAACGGATACGCTTTGCTGAGTTCGATTCGGGAGAGGATCCAGATCCACATCAGGGTCAGGGCCGCATAGGTCAGCAGCGACAGGTAAAACACCGGTGTCTTGAATAAGGTCAGCCAGAACGTGCCGTCAGCGTTACCCGCCGTCGCACGATCGGCCGACACCTTGAACAACACTTGCCCGAGGGACATGCCGCAGGCATAGCCGAAGAGGATGAAGATGTCCAGGGTCCGCATGACTTGCAGTCTGCTTCACCGCGATGCGCCGTCGGGCGTGACCCGAAGCACTTTGACGGCCTCGCCGGGCCTGAACAGCTTGGCAGCAAGGGCCGCCGGCACGATCGCGCGCAAGCCGCTGTGCTCCAGCACGGCAGCCGGCGTTGCCAGGCTGGCGGTCTTGGACCAGACGACAGACCAGCCCGGCTGCGGTCGATACAGAACGATTCGGGAACTTGGTATAAAACGACTTGAATGATCGGCGTTACGCGGGTTGTAGAAATACAGGTCGCCCTCGAGCGGTGAGCGGCCGACGACGCCCGAGCAGTCAGCTTTTTCCCATTCACAGAACCACGGGATGTTGTTGGCAGTGGCGGGGTCGGTCACAAGCGGGCCGGGATGCTGCTTCAAGTACTCAACCAGTGCCCGCTCGCCAAACCTTGGATCCTTGTTGTCAACCGCAATCGCCAATGCATGGACTACCGCGCCGGTCACCATGAGGACGATTGTTAATACGGGACGCCGCGGCCATAGCACGACGGCCAGCCAGACGGCCGCGCAGACATACAAGGCGTATGCCGCAACCATGTAGTAACGCGGCAGCAAGATGAGGTTCTTCAGCGCCACCGCGGCGAAAACGATCCAGACGACGGCAAGCAATCCGAGAAGACGAACCAGTCGTGCAGGAGCCGCCCTGTCGCGCCGCGCGTGCACGTACCCCCACCACAGCGCCGGGACCGCAAAATAGCCGAGCATGCCGAAGTCGTGCTTCGTGAAGAACATCAGCAGCGGGTCGAGAGGCGCCCAGACATGCAACGTACCGCCCGCGGCGATCTGCAGGAAGCCGACATCCACGCGGTCGTTCACCGTCGTGCCCGACAGCAGCAGCTTCCAGCGATGGAACGCATCGCCGGCCACGAGTTCGTAGTAAGCAGCCTCGAATGCAATGACGGCCAGGAAGCCCACGGCGATCAGCAAGTATTGCTTCCGCCTGATCCGGTATCCGACGACGAACAACGGGCCGTAGAAGAACAACAGCGCCGCCGTAACCTCGTGAGCCGAGAACGCTAGCCCGATTGAGACACCTGCTGCGAGCAGCAGTGCGCCGGCCCGGGACGGGCGTTCGGTGGCAGTCCAGAACAACCAGAACGAAGCGACCACGAAGCACAGCTCTGGCAGATCAGCCGATGGAATGGTGGATTTCAACGCCAGCAACGGCACGGTAGCCAGTCCTGCTGCTGCGGCAAATGCCAGACGGTTTCCAACGATCCGGCTTAGAACATAGAAGGTCAGGGCCAAGGTCGCTGCGTAGAAAAGCATCGAACTCAGGACGACCGAAAACTCGCTGTAACCAAACAATCCGATCATCGCGGCAATAGGAATGCCTACTGCCGCACGCACGGTGCCGAAGTGGTGGGCAACATACGGAAACTTGTTCAGCCAGCCCAAGCCTGAAGTGACATAATACCCATCATCACTCACGATGAATCCGGTCCAAGCGAAATGCAGCACCGCTCCTATAACCAACACCAGTGTTGCCAGAAGGACCGGAAACTCCAAACGTTGCCAATCGGGACGATGAGTTTGCACTGGCAGCGGCCCATCGACGCGAGCCTGCGGACTCGCCAAGCTCATGGTGAGACTCCCCTGATCGCAGGACGCAGTAGCGTGTCGGCACAGCGCAAAGCAAAGCGTGGCAACGTGCGATCCCATGGCGTGAAGCGCGGCAACTGGTATGGATCAGTAGTTCGCACTGCCGCTCCACGGGCAGTGCTGACTGCACAGCGAAAGCCTGCGCGCCTGACGAGTGCCACATCTCGCTCGGTATAGTCTGCACCCGGCCTGCCGTTCGGATAAGCGAACACCTCCGGCGGACGGCCTAGCCAGCTGGCCAGTTCGTCGCGGCCGTCGCCGATTTCGGATGCGGCGGTCGCCGCATCGACGACGCGCAGGATCGGATGCTGCACCGTATGGGCGCCGATGTCCATGCCCAAGTGCTGCAGTTCGACAACCTGGCGTCTCGTCATCATCAGGTCGCAATAGCGCGGCAGCCCAGCTCGACGAGCGAGCTCGTCGACGCGTTCGGCACGGATAGGAAAATTCAGGTACTTCAACTTGGAAAGCATATCGTTGTAGGCGCGAATGCGCGAGGCGTTGTCACTGATTGCGTAGACGTCAAGGCCCAAATCACGAGCATCAATTTCGCCAGTGGCCATGAGGCGGACAGTCTCGATCACGGTGTCGTTCCACATCCGCCCACCATCGGTGAAACCGCTGGCGATAAAGAATGTGCCCGTGACGCCATGACGCCGCAGGATCGGGGCAGCCACTGTCAGGTTATCAGCATAGCCATCGTCGAAAGTGATGCAGGCGGCAGCAGCGGGAAGGCGACCCGCAGCCAAGCGCAAGGCCGCGTCGACAAGCGGCAGCACTTGGAAGTACCGCGCGATGAAGCTGATAATGCGATCGAAGCGCTCTGCATCGGGCTCGTCAGGCAGCAGTGGATCGGCCTGCTGCAGCACGCGGTGAAAGATGAATGTCGACAATCGGCCACGGGGACCGGCCGGCGATAACCAGCGAAAAGGGTTCATCGTCTCAGGCGGCTCTGCGGGCAAGGTGCTTCGGTGCCGCCGTCAGTTCGCCTGCGATTTCACCGGCGAGCTGCGCATATAGCCCGCTGACATGCCGCACATAGCCAATGAAGTGCAGGAACACGGTGTCAGCAGTGCGACGGTGCGGCGCACAGTAGCGCGGATGCGGCAGTACGCGGGCGCAAGGCGAGCTGGCGACCAGTAGGTTGGAACTCACCTGCTCGGTCCCCCAGGCCGACCAGTGGTCGACAAGCAGCGCCTGCATGCCGGTCGACACCGCGGCGACGCGCGTCTCATCGATGCTGCCGCGAGCGAAGCCGGCGAAACCAGAGCAGCCGCGCACATAGCGCCAGCCACCCTCCGGGTCGAAGCGGTCGAGGCACGCTTCGGCCAATCCCTGTACGTGGTCATTGCCGTCGAGGCGGCCGCGCGCCCAAACCGCCAGTTCCGCGGTGGACAGGATTTGTTGGTTGTTGTCAGTGCCGAGCGTGAAAGACACGCCATCAGCGATCGCCGCAGCCACTTCAGCCGGCGGCCGCAGTGTCACCGTATCGGCGTCGAGCTGCACCACATAACTGCTTTGCGCGTACTCGGCGATGGCCCACAGCCGCTCCCATGTGCCGCCGCGTATGCGGCCATCGCGGTGGAACTCGGCCGCATCGCGCAGGCAGATGTACGGCACATGGTCCCGTAGCAACGCGCGATCATTGTCGTTGATGGTTGGATCGGTTACCACGACCACGTTGACCGGGGGCAGGCAACGGGCCAGCGACTTCAGCGCTAGCAGGTAGGGCAATACGTCGCGGTGGTGCACCATCGACAGAATTGTATACGGAACGGTGCCACGCGTCAGCGACGGCGTCGCAAGCATCGAGCGCACCGACCAGGAGAAGTGGGTTTTGTGGAGGCGTTCGATTAACTTCACAGCATTTCTTGGTGCAATTAGGAACGGACCGAAGTCCCATCACGCTTGATGGCGACGACAAGCGTGTAAGGAGTCGTCACATGGCCCAGCCAGCGGAGCAGACTCGAAGAGCGCAGCGCAGTCACGACGGCTCTTGCTGCAGCCCCTTTGCTCCGCACGTCGATGATGTCGAAACGATCAAGACAGCGAAAGCCCATCGCATCGAGGTGACGGCGCAGACCGTAGTAGCTGAACCAGTTGACTGCAGGATAGGTGGCATGATTGACAAGGCTCGGCCAGTCGGTCACTGATCTACGCTCGAAATAGCGCTTCACAGCGCCTGGATACCAGCTGTAGAGCGGTAGGTCGAATTCCTGCTGCACCGGGCAGAGCTTGCTGCTCGTGGTGACGTACATCAGCCCGCCAGGTCGCAACACCCGCGCCGCTTCATCGAGGCAGCCGCGCCAGTCAGTCACATGCTCGAGCAGTTCAGGCAATAGGCAGACGTCGATCGACGCAGCCTGGACCGGCAACTCGGTCGCGCTGCCGACGTCGAAGCGGGCGGCGCTGCCCGCCGAATCGGCTCGCGTGCGTGCCAACTCGATCAGAGGCTGGTTGATGTCGATGCCGCGGTAGCGGTGGCCGCGATCGAGCCAAAACTTTGACTGGGTTCCAGCGCCGCAGCCGACATCAAGCACGTCGAGCGTGCGCGACGCGGCACTGGATTCGACGAGCCGTAGCAACGTAGCAGTAACGAGGCGAAACCGTTCGAGCGTCTTCTGCGACAGACTCTGCTGCTCGTAATACGAGTAGAAATCGACGTGCGACGCGGTATCCCAATGTTGCGCCTTCGGCGCAGGCAGCGCTTGAACGTCATCGTCTCTCATGCTGTCTTCTTTCCAGGATAGTTCGGTCGCGAGTTCCACGGCAGCGGATCGGGTCGCTTGCCACTCAAGGCTGGAAGTGCCGGTGTCGGATCGGGCGCACGAATGTCGGATTTCGAGGTTGCCTGTGACAAGGCCTCGATTTCCCGATGAACTACCAAGCGCGTAATGGCAAGCATGGACGCCACATAATAGGGGAAATCGTAGTAGCTCAGACTCAGGAATGCCCCACCGACCGCGTAGCCAACCAAACTGACTTGAAGCATGGCAGCCAAGTCTTGAGCCCAGCGCAGTTCCGGCCGGCGCTTTGCCTTGGCAATAATCCAACTGCCGCTTCGCCACGCGACGAAGAAGATGCCCAAAAACAGAAACAGTCCCACAAATCCATGTTCCCCAAGCACCTGGAAATAAATGCTGTGCGCAGCATGAATATCGTCCCCGACCGGCGCGAAGCGCGAGAAGATATACGGCGTGTAAACCTCGAATCCGCCACCGATCGGAAAACGATACACGGCCAGATTCCAAGCCATCCACCACGCGTTGATGCGCCCCATGGCGGACGCATCCTGCTCATAGGTATTAATCGTGTTCATGCGGGTCAACCAGCTCTCGGGCATATTCATAAAGATGATGATGCCAATGGCCAAGCCAATGACGCCGAGTACGATCTTGTTGGGACTTTTGAGCCACAGAAAAGCTGCCATTCCCGCCAGCGCGAGCAACGCCCCCCGGGAGTGCGAGCCTACCGAGGAGGCAACACACAGCAACATGACGACCACGCAGCCGCGGCGAACCCACGCGTTTTGCGAGTGCAGCTGCAGATACCTGAAGATCGGCACTGCCATGATGACCGCCAGCGCCAGGGCGTTATTGTCGCCGATGAAGCTGCCGTCGGGACCGAACACTAGATTGCCACCTCCATTAATTAGAGTGAACAGCCCTCCCTTAATCCCAAAGAAGCCGATCGACAGCGCCAGCGCCCAAGCCAACTGGTTGAGTTCGGTGCGCTTGTTCACCACGAAGAAAGTCACAAGCACCATGATCTGCACTTTGATCGCACGAGACCATGGCCACCATTCACCTTCCGGGTGAAAAGAAAACAGCGGCGAGACGCACATCCAAGGTATGAACAGCAGTAAAAATATGGTTAGACCATTGGTCGGAAACGGGTAATTCTGCTTTGTGTGCAGCGCTAAGCTGGTCAGCGTGACCAAGGCAATCAGCATGGCAAAAGAAAAATCGTAGGCAAACCCGTATGCCAGGCGGTGCGGATTCATGATGCTGAACACGACCCACAGCAGCAGGCCGTAGAGCGGCCGCTTGAGGATGTACGGTATCGCCCCGAGGACGATGGCCAGCAGCGCCAAGTCACGCATGGTGCAAGACGCCGCCCGCGCGGCGCGAGGCCTGCGCGGCGACGTTTTCGAACAGCGTCAGCAGGCCGGCCGTCGTGTCGTCCCAGCTGAATCGCTCGGCATAGCGCCGCGTGCTCGCGCGGGACGGCAATCGGCTGCGCAGCGCCGCCACCGCGTCGACGATCCCGGCTGCCGAGCGTTCGGCCATCAGCACGCCGGCCTCCGGCGCCGCCACCACCTCCGGCGTGCCCCACACGTTCGATGCGACCACCGGCGCGCCGCAGGCCATCGCTTCGAGCAGCACGTTGGCCCAGCC
>JAYUAJ010000418.1:0-18048 GCA_043741375.1 Hyphomicrobiaceae bacterium
TGCACCGAGCTGCGAACCATGAGCCATCTCCTTGCGAGCGCTCAGCAAAATTCGTGATTCGTGTGGCGCAAGTGTGGCTGGGGGTGATGGATAAGCAGGTCGGGAAATGGCTTAGGATAAAACGATACGCAGAACACGAATTTTGTTCGCTCGGCCTCATGCAACAGGCCGCAAGCAGCGACAGAACCAATGTTACTCCAGACTGCGTTACGAATTCGACAAGGTTTATGACTGGGAAGTAGATGAAGTGCTTGCAAAGCGGGGGATTGGGCTGTGCACGAATATTCATTAAATTCGCACAATCGGTTAGTTGCAATCTATTTAATTGCGACAATTAGTGGATTTCTCGCGGCTTACGTGACGCACTACACACAAACGCTGTCGCATATTACCGACCTTCCTCTTGCCGCACCGTCAGGAGTGCTTGTGTTTTTTTTGGTGTTTTGGACATTTGATCATTTTATTTGGCGGTGGAGGTTATGGTTTTGGCTTGGGCTGATCCAAGTGCCAAACATTCGAGGCAGATGGAAAGGTGCACTGCATACGTCCAAGGACAATTTTATAAATTCGATACCGATAGAGCTTTCCGTTACTCAGACCTACACTAAAATAATCATCCAGCTGGATTCAGACACGTCATTCAGTCAATCGCACATGGCAGCAATAAAAATGTTAGATCAAACGAGTTACGAAATTCGGTGGGAATATTTTGCACAACCGAAGACAGGGCCTGAAAGTGGATTTCGACACTACGGCGTCACGTACATGCGCCTCAGGGGCAAGGGTGGAAACTTCAAAAAAAAGCAAAGCGCCGATTACTATACGGAGTTTGATCGCGACACTTCGGGTCGGATCACACTTGAACCGGCCTGAGTTAGTTCAACTCAATGGATGTCGTTAGCTTCAATCGAGCAGCGTAATGAAAAAAGATCTCAGAGAATTGATCGAGCAGTGCATCGACCAGGCCGGAGCTGATGCCGTTGAGGATGCGTTGCATGCAATTCTTGAGGAGAGGCACGAGCGAACATTAACTATTGTCGTAAACGATTGGCAGCACCCACTTCAAGATGTTCACTCTCGTGGTGAAATATTTATACTTTCGCGCGGTTCTTTTGATTACACAAATGCAAAAATCGTAGTCGCGCAGTTTGAAAGCGCATTGCTTGATCTTGGCGTAAAGCTAAGGGAAAAGAAATGGACCAAAATATACCTCGTTCCGTTTGGTCCTTCGGTTCTGTCGATGCAGGTAAAACTATTCGTTTATCGCATTCTACACATTGAAACAACGGATGTGCTACATATCGGCAACAACAAGTATTGCGATATCGATATTAAGCAGCGAGAAATTACATCGAAAGCCCGTTAGATTTTTACTCCATCGATATACATGTCAGACCGATTTTAACTACACAATTCTAAGTCCGTAGGTTGGGTTAGGGCGCACGCGGAACTAACCGCTGGCGCAGGCCTTCAACGCCCGTAACCCAAAATTCCACGGCACGAAGGCGGCATTTTTCGCGGCCGGATGTTGGGTTACGTGCACTCGCGCCCACCCACCGCTGTCATCCTGGGCCTTGTGCCCAGGACCCATCGCGCCTTAAACTCCGCTCACGCCATTTGGGCGAATATCGATGCAGCAAGCGCGAATCTACTACGTCTACATGCTGGCCAGCCTGGCTCGCGGCACGCTCTACATCGGCGTGACCAACGACATTTTTCGCCGCATCGCTGAGCATCGCGCGGGAACGGGCAGCACGTTCACGAAAAAATACGGGGTCACCCAGCTGGTTTGGTTTGAAGAGTTTGGCGATATCCGCGTCGCGATTCAGCGCGAGACGTCGCTCAAGCGGTGGCCACGGGCGTGGAAGGTCAATCTGATCGAGCGCGACAATCCGCATTGGCAGGGGTTGCTTGGGAATGGTGTTGGGGGCGGGGTTTAGGTTTTTGCCGGCGGAGTTCGCGGCGCCTTGGGTCCTGGGCACAAGGCCCAGGATGACAGGGGAGGGGTTGCGAAGCCGGCGGAAATAGGCGCCAACTCCGCGAGGCGCCTTTCCATCCATCCCACCCCCGGAGCCCGCCCGCCATGCCCCAGCTCTACGGCCGCCCGCACACCCGCCGCGACCTCGCCGCCCATGCCGGAACCCTCGCCCAATTCGCCGGCGTGCGCCTCGTCACCCTCGCCGACGGCCTCGAGCGCGGCATCCGCATGCTCGAATTCCGCACCGGCAGCGGCTTCCGCTTCACCGTCCTCATCGACCGCGCCATGGACATCGGCGATTGCGACCTCAAGGGCATGGCCATCGGCTGGAACTCTCCCGCCGGCTTTCGAGCGCCGGGCCTCGTCGATGCGGACGCCGAGAATGGGCTTGGATGGCTGCGCTCGTTCTCGGGGCTGCTGGCCACCTGCGGGCTCGACCATGCGCTGGCGCCGGTCGAGGAGAGCGCGGAGCATTTCAACTATCCGTTCCGCAAGACCGTGCCGCATCCGATCCATGGCCGGGTCGGCAGCATCCCGGCGCGCCTCACCGGCTATGGCGAACGCTGGGAGGGCGATGACTGCGTGCTCTGGTGCGAGGGCGTCATCTCGCAGGCGACCGTGTTCGGCGAGAACCTCGAACTCACCCGCCGCATCGAGGCGAAGGTGGGGGAGAGCGCATTCACCATGCACGACCGCGTCGTCAATCGCGGTTTTTACCGCACGCCCCATATGCTGCTCTATCATTTCAACGTCGGCTATCCCGTGCTGGCGGAGGGCGCGCGCTATCTGGCGCCGATTACCGATGTTTTATGGGCGGGCCATCATGCGGACTATCGCAAGCAGGGCGTGGGTTACAAAACCCAGGCGGCGGCGCAGTTAAAATTCCGCGAACAGGTCTGGGCCCACGAGATGGCGGCGGACGCGGACGGGATCGTGCCCGTCGCCCTGGTCAACGACGCGCTCGGGCTGGGCGTGATGCTGGAGAGCCGCAAGGCCGAGATGCCCTGTTACCTGCAATGGCAGAACCTGCAGGCCGGCCTCTACACCATGGGCCTCGAACCTTCTACGCACCACGTCTACGGAAAAACTTTTGCCAACGAGCGTGGAGAAATGATCTGGCTGGAGCATGGCGACGAGCGGCAGTACCACATCCGCTTTTCCGCGCTGGACGGAGCGGGCGAAATCGCGGCGGCGGGCAAACGCATCGCGGCCATCCATGAGCAGCCTGCCGATGACTACCCCGCACCCAGCGGAAAGTTTCCGGCCCTGTGGAAGGAATGACCCGGTGTCAGACACGCGGTGCCTGACACTCAGTTACCAACATCCACCCCCTTGCGCCGACCGCTTTTGGCCGCAATAACCGTTCAAACCCCGCCGGTCTTTCTACCCACCGGTCCGGCGGCGACCGATCCATAGCCCTGATTTGGCCACCGCGCCGGTTGGCGCCAACCCGAAATGAGGTATCGACGTGTTGCATCCCTTTATGAAGCGGACGGCTGTGCTGGCCCTTGCGGGCGCTCTGATGGCGCTCGCGGCTCCGGCCTTCGCCGACGTCAAAGTGCTCGCCAAAGTTGACGGCAAGGACATCACCGACGCCGATGTGGCGCTGGCGCAATCGGAGATCGGGCCGAACCTCGGCAGCATCCCGGCTGAGCAGCGCACCGCCGTGCTGGTGAACTACATCATCGACAACCGGTTGATGATGGCAGCGGCCGAAAAGGCGGGCCTGGGTTCTGACGCCTCGATGGCGGCGCGCATCGAATACTACAAGGGCCGCGCACTTCGCGATCTGTTCTTCGACAAGAGCGTGAACGGAGCGGTCACCGACGCCGACGCCAAGAAAATCTACGACAAGAAGGTTGGCGAGATCAAACCAGTCGAGGAGGTGCACGCGCTGCACATCCTGGTCGCCAAGAAGGAAGAGGCCGACGACATCGTCGCCAAGCTGAAGGCCGGCGGCGATTTCGCGGCGCTCGCCAAGGAAAAGTCGACTGACACCGGCAGCGGTGCGCAAGGCGGGGATCTCGGCTATTTCGCCAAGGGCCAAATGGTGAAGCCGTTCGAGGACGCAGCCTGGGCGCTGAAAAAGGACGAAGTGTCCGCCCCCGTGCAGAGCCAATTCGGCTGGCACGTGATCAAGCAGCTGGATAAGCGCAACAAGCCTGCGCCCGCGTTCGAGACGGTCAAGGATGGCATTCTCAACGGCCTAGTGCAGCAGAAGGCCCAGGAGATCATCGGCGGGCTGCATAAGGCCGCCAAGATCGAATATGTCGACGAGGCGCTGAAGAAGGCCGCCGAAGGTGCGCCGCCGCAGTAGGGCGAACTGACCTCTCCCCGTTCTTCACGGGGAGAGGAAATCACGTCTCGCAGGCGACCTCTTCGGAGCCAAGAGCCACGCGATTGGTGAGGGGCAGGTTCTTGCTCCGTCCTTGCAACAAGAGCGGCGCATGTTGCCGCCCCTCACCGACCGCGTGGCTCTTGCCGCCAAAGAAGGCGGCTGCGAGACGCGGTCTCCTCTCCCCCTCAAGAAGGGGGAGAGGGGGAGCTATTGGCAAGAATTTCGAAGGATACCCCACCATGAAACTCTCCCGCTTCGCCCCCGTCCATCCTGCCACCATGCCGGCCATCGAGGGCGTGCGGATCGCCACTTGCGAGGCGGGCGTCAAGTATAAGAACCGGCGCGATCTGATGCTGATGGCGTTCGATGCGGGCACGTCCGTTGCCGGCGTGTTCACGAAATCCAAAACCGCCGGTGCGCCGGTCGAATGGTGCCGCAAGCAGCTGACGGTGGGATCGGCGCGGGCGCTGGTGGTGAACTCGGGCAACTCCAATGCCTTCACTGGCGCTAAGGGCCGCCAGACGGTGAGCGAGACGGCCGCAGCCGCGGCACATGCCGTAGGGTGCGAGCAAGGCCAAGTCTTCATCGCGTCCACGGGCGTGATCGGCCAGCCGTTCGATGCGGGCGTGATCACGAAGCAACTGCCAAATCTGGCCAAATCCGCCACCGGAGCCGGCTGGGCGGACGCGGCCGCCGCGATCATGACGACCGACACCTACGCCAAGATGGCCACCCGGAGCGCCAAGATCGGCGGCGTGGACGTCACCTTGAACGGCATCGCAAAGGGCTCGGGCATGATCGCGCCCGACATGGCCACCATGCTGTGCTTCATCGCGACCGACGCGCCGATCGCTGCCGACGTGCTGCAGGAGTGGCTGAAGTCCGCCGCTGACAAGAGCTTCAACGCGATCAGCGTCGATGGCGACACCTCGACCAGCGACACGCTACTGGTGTTCGCCACGCACGCCGCCGCCAAACGCGGGGCGCCGGTCATCGCGACAGCGGACAATCCCTGTGCAAACGCATTCCGCGATGCCTTAGACGACCTCACTAATGACCTCGCCATGCAGGTCATCAAGGACGGCGAAGGCATCTCCAAATTCGTCACCCTTGAAATTTCCGGCGCTGAAACGCCCGAGGCCGCCCGCCGCATCGGCATGTCGATCGCCAATTCGCCATTGGTGAAAACGGCGATTGCCGGCAACGATCCGAACTGGGGCCGATTGGTCATGGCAATTGGCAAATCCGGCGAGGCCGCCGACCGGGACAGGATTGCGATCCGCTTTGGCGATATCCAGGTGGCGCGCCAGGGCGGCGTGGTCCCCGGGTACACCGAAGCGGCCGGGGCGGAGTATTTCAAGCGGCCCGAGATCACGCTTTCGATCGACGTTGGCGTCGGCGCGGCCAACACCACTGTCTACACCTGCGACCTAACCGCCGATTACGTCTCCATCAACGCCGACTACCGGAGTTGATCATCCACTCCGAAAGAATACAACCGGTGCAGGGAAGGCGTCGCAGAAGAGCTCAGCCCACCCTTCGGATGCTCTAGCAATACCTTACGCCCCGTCCAGGAACGCCATCAGGAGCTTGTAGGCAATCGCATGCTTCCCAGGGGCGACGATCTTTTCCGGGTGCTGCTTATCCATGATCTGCCGCAGCTCGGCCCGATCAATCCAGCGCGCCTCGGCGATCTCGTTGGGATCGAGTGTCAGGTCCGCGGACGTTGCCTCGGCGCGGCAGCCGATCATGAGGGAATGTGGGAACGGCCAGGGCTGGCTTTCCTGGTAGCGGACGGCGCCGACGTCCAGGCCGACCTCTTCCTTCACCTCGCGCCGCACCGCATGCTCGATGTCTTCGCCCGGCTCCAAGAACCCGGCCAGTGTCGAGAACAACCGGACGTCGTAGTCCTTGAAACGAGGCTCGTGGCTGATCAGGCATTTGTTGCCGTGGGTCACCAGCATGATCACGACCGGGTCGGTGCGGGGGAAGAAGTCCTTCCCGCAGCCGAAACATTTGCGCCGCCAGCCGCCGTCCTTGGGGTCGGTAGCCGCGCCACAATGGCCACAGTGGCGGCAGTTGGCGTGCCATTCGGCAAGCGCCCGGGCGGCGCCCGCAATCGAGAGTTCCTCAGGCGTCAGCTGGCCCTGCACGGCGAGCGTGCGCAGATCGACATAGGGGCGGACGACAAACGGCCCGCCCGGCATCGCGATGGCGCGGTGCTCACTAATGGTGATGGCGAAATGCGGCGCCCCGTTGGCCGCCAGACCGAGAAAGCTGCGCGGCCACGCACTAAGCCCGAAAGCGTCGACATCGGCATTGCTGAACCAGCGTAGGCGGGCTTCGGTTTGGGTCTCGTTCGAGACGATCGAGGGTTTCAGATCGATGAGCATCGCCGTACGAGCGGTCGCGGCAGCCTGTTGGCCAAGCAGCCATTCGGTGTCCGCGCGCTTGTGGCTGACGCGATCGAGCGTGGTAACGGAGCGTAGCGTGGGCATGGTAAGGCACCCCGGGGCAAGGTCAGGCAAAAGCCTTAGCGCGAAACGCAGGCGTTGGCGATGCTGCGTTCAACTGTTCATGGGGTGCCTTGGACGTGCTAGGATCGTTCGAATCCGGCCCCTCTTTGAGCGCCAGCAATGACCAATGAGATTACAGACTTCGTCCGCCGTGCGCTGGAAGCGAAAATCGGACGCGACGAGATTGCCAAGGCGTTGACCGCCGCCAAATGGCCAGATCACGAGATCAAATCTGCGCTTTCTGCGTTCGCCGATGTACCGTTCCCGATCGCGGTGCCGCGCCCGCGCCCCTATTTGTCAGCCCGCGACGTGTTTACCTATCTGGTGCTGTTTTGCGCGCTTTATGCCAGCGTTTTCTACATCGTCCAGCTGCTGTTCGCCTTCGTCGACAAGGCAATTCCGGATGCTGCCATCAACAGTTACGGCGACTACCTGGACAGCACCATCCGCTGGGATATCGCCGGACTTATCGTCTCTCTGCCTCTTTTTCTCTTCATGTTCCGTCTGGTTTCAGGGCGCATCGCGCGCGATCCCATGGCCCGTGAATCACGCCCGCGCAAATGGCTCACCTATATCACCCTGGCCCTGGCGGTATCGGCGATGGCCGGCGATCTCGCCAACCTCGTATACAGTGCCTTGAGTGGCGACCTCACGGTTCCGGTCATCCTGAAATCGCTTGTGGTCGCTCTGATTTCGGGGGGCACGTTCCTCTACTTCTACAACGACGTGCGCCAGGGTGAAGACGCATGAAACCGGCCAACGACAACGCCAAGACAGCGCGTTTGAGCATCGGCAACATGCGGCGCGGCGATGTGATCTTCGCCACCATTGCCGCAGCGGTCGCTGGTGTGGCAATCGTCGCGGGCCTGTTCGTGACCGATCCGCCTTGGGTCGTGCGCCAGCAGCGTTTGGACGAGCAGCGCGCCGGCAGCCTCAACATGCTGTCGGACTTCGTGGGTCGCTTTTACACCGACAATAGCAGCTTGCCCAAGAGTCTCGATGATCTTTTGAAGACATCAACTTACCGGGCGTATTTGGGAACCGTCGACCCGGCCACCGGCGCCGCCTATGAGTACGCACCCGGGGACGGACGTAGCTATCAGCTCTGTGCCACGTTCGATCTCGACAGTTCTTCGAAATCTCTGCGGGCCGGCAATGTGTGGTCGCATAAAGCGGGCCACCACTGTTTTGATCTGCACGCCCCGACGAAGCCTTAGCTGCGTCCATTCAATGCGTTCCAACCTGGCACGCCCCTTTACCGCGCATTAACCGGCGCAGCTCAATTCTACTCCCTGGCTGTTGTGCCGAAAGGCTGTTCCCGCAGGGATTTTTCCGTCATGCCCAATGCCGCGCTCGCCGATATGCCGGCTCAGGTTGCCCTGGCGTTGTCGCTGGCCAGCAGCAACACGGGCGCCGACTACGACTATCTGGTCAAGACCGCGCGCAGCGAATCCAGCTTTCAGGCTGAGGCCAAGGCCCCCACGTCCAGCGCCCAAGGACTGTTCCAGTTCATCGAGGAGACCTGGATCCGCACCATAAAGGACGAGGGTGAAAAGTTCGGGCTCGGCACATACGCCGCCCTGATCACCAAGACCGAGACTGGGCGCTACATCGTCAGCACTCCGGCCGACCGGGCAGCAATCCTGGCCCTGCGCAAGAACCCGAAAATCTCCGCCATGATGGCCGGCGCCTATGCCAGGCGCAACGCTGACTATGTGGCCAGTGAGATCGGTCGGCAGCCGACCTCGGACGAATTGTATATCGCCCATTTCCTTGGTCCGGCCGACGCGGCCAAGCTCATCACCTACCGGGACCGCCAGCCCTACCTCAGCGCGCCCGACATGTTTCCCGCCGCCGCCAAGGCCAACCGCACCATCTTCTTCAGCGATTCCGGCGCGCGCAGCATCGGCCAGGTTTATGATCTCTTGGTTGCGCGCCAGCAACTCGCCGGGGCCGCGCCGGCCGACGATGGCGCTTTCTTCAGTGGCAAGATCGACTTTGGTAGCTGGTCCCCGACCATCGAGATGGAGCTGCCGGCGGCTGCCAAAACCAAGCCGCATCCCCAGTTGGCATCGGCAGATGGGATTTCGCTGTTCGACTATCTCGCCGGTAAGGGTAAAGCCCCAGCGACAGCCGCCCCAACGGCCACTCCGGCTGAGGCCAACGCAGGCACCAATTGGTCAGCCGAAGTCAACCAGCCAGCCCAGACTGCGGCGCCGTACATCACCGTCGCCGACGACTATTCGCTTGGCCAGGGTGACGACACCACGGCGTCGATCGATCCCACGCCAGCCGCCGCGCCGGCGCAACCTGCCGTCCGCCCACTGATGGCCGAGGCGGAAGCCCCGCGCTTCAAAATCATCCACGTCCCGGCGAAGTAAGCCGTCTAATACCGGAACTGCTCGGTCAAAATCCGCTCGCCCAGCGAATGCCCCTGGTCGAACATCATGGGCATCGAGCGTTCGGTGTCTTCGGCGATGTGCACTTCCACCACCGAGCGGAATTCGATGTTATCGGCTGCACAGCCGACCGGTCGCTTGGCGGCTTCCAGAACCTCGATGCGGATGCGGGCCCGATCCGGTAGCAGCGCGCCGCGCCAACGACGAGGCCGGAACGGACAGATCGGCGTCAGCGCCAGAAGTTGCGAGTTGATCGGTAGAATTGGGCCGTAAGCCGATAGATTGTAGGCGGTGGAGCCTGCCGGAGTCGCCACCAGAACGCCGTCGCAGATCAGCTCGTCCATGCGCACTTTGTCGTCGATCGACAGGCGCAGCTTGGCCGCCTGATAGCTCTCGCGGAACAGCGACACTTCGTTGATCGCCATGGCCTCGTGCTCGATGCCGTCGGCGTCTCGCACGCGCATGGTCAAGGGATGGATCGCGGTGACTTCGGCCGAGGAAAGCCGTTCCAGCAAACCGTCTTCGCGATAGTCGTTCATCAGAAACCCGACCGAGCCGCGATTCATGCCGTAAATCGGCACGCCCGAATCGATATACTGGCGCAACGTGTGCAACATCAGGCCGTCGCCGCCCAGAGCCACAATGACGTCAGCGTCAGCCGGTCTGGCGTCGCCATAGCGCGTGATCAGCCGTTTCCTTGCCTCCATGGCCTCGGGCACCAACGAGGCCAGGAAGGCGATAGACTTGAGTTTGCGACGGCGTTTGGCGACCATGATTAGGGGTGTCCAGGTACTGAACCAGCGATGCGTCACTTGCCGCTGTTCTGCGCCATATTCAAGAAGGGATGGTTAAAGACCGGCGCCGCTGCCCCGCGCATGGCGGCCGGCTCCCGGAGGGGCGTCGCATGCGCAAGCAATAGAGAGATTAATTTTGAGTTAACTGATTCGGGCGCAAGGCTCTGAACCCGATCTTTGGCGATCCAGCCCCTGGACACGCCCCCTCTTGCAGTGAGCCCGCCCCATGGCCAACCCCTCCGCACCCGGCATGTTCGCAAGCGACAATCCGCTGGTTCGCCAGGCCCTCGCCAACCTGCGCAATGGACTCTACCTGGTCGGTGCCTTTTCCATCATCGTCAACGTCCTGATGCTGACCACATCGGTTTATCTGATGCAGATCTCCGATCGCGTCATGGTCAGCCGCAGCAACGATACGCTGATCCTGCTGACGGTCGGCGCGATCTTTGCCCTAATCATCCTGGTCGTGTTCGATTTCCTGCGCAAAATCATCCTCGCCCGGCTCGGCGTAAAAATCGAGGCAGCGTTAGGCGGACCGCTGCTGGCGGCCTCGATCGAAAAATCCGTCGGGGGCATCGCGACGGACGCGCAAGGCCTGCGCGATCTGTCGACGCTGCGCAGCTTCATGAACGGGCCGGTGATGCCGACGCTATTCGACGTGCCGACGGTGCCGTTCTACATGTTCGTGATCTTCATGATCCACTGGCAGCTGGGCCTGTTGACTCTTGCCGGCTGTATCATGCTGTCGTTCTTTGCCCGTCTCAACCAGGTCCTCACCAAGGCTCCGCTGGAGGAAGCCAGCAAGGCCGGCTCGATTGCCCTGTCGCGCGCATCATCACAAGTGCGCAACGCCGATGCGGTACGTTCCATGGGCATGATTGGCGAATGCGTTGCCGTATGGGGCGGCTTCAACGTCAAGGCGCTGAACGTCCAGATGAGGGCTGCCGAGGCCAACGCCGTCGTCTCGACGCTGTCGAAATTCTCACGCCTGGTGCTGCAGATCGCCATTCTGGGATGGGGCAGCTACCTCGCCCTCAACGGCGAAATCACCTCGGGCATGAGCATCGCCTGCTCGATTATCGGCGCGCGCGCGCTTGCCCCGGTCGAGGCCGCCATCGAGAGCTGGAAGAGCGTCGTGCAGGCGCTGGAGGCCTACACCAAGATCAACCGGCTGATGTCGGCAAGTCAACTCGCCGCGCCACGCACCATATTGCCCGCCCCCAAGGGCGAGATCGTGGTCGACAAGCTGGTCTTTGCGGTGCAGTCGGCGCGCGAGCCGATCATCAAGCAGATCTCATTTGGCGTGTTCCCCGGCACATCAGTCGCCATGATCGGCTCAACCGGCGCGGGCAAATCGACCCTCGGACGGCTGATCATCGGCGCGCTGCCGGTCACCTCTGGCACTATTCGCCTCGACGGGTCGGACCTGCGCAACTGGGACCCGACCCAGCTCGGCCGCTCGGTTGGCTATTTGCCGCAGGACGTCGAGTTGTTTCCCGGCACCATCGCGGAAAACATCGCCCGGCTGCGCACCGACGTCAGCCCCAACGACGTCCTCGCGGCAGCCAAGTTCGCCGGGGTCCACGACCTGATCGTGCGGCTGAAGGACGGCTACGAGACCGTCGTTTACGAACGCGGCGCACCGCTCTCGGGCGGCCAACGCCAGCGTGTCGCGCTCGCCCGTGCCTTCTTCGGCATGCCCAAGCTGGTGGTGCTGGACGAGCCTGACGCGGCCCTGGACCAGGAAGGCGAGCAGGCCCTGATGCGCGCGCTGGCCAACGCCAAAGAGGCCGGCATGACCGTGCTGGTCACCACACAGCGCCGCAACATTCTCGGCGCCATCGAAAAGATCCTGGTGCTGCGCGACGGCATGATCGAACTCTACGGTCCGCGCGACCAGGTGCTGGAGCGCATGGCCCAGAACGCCGCCGCCCAGCAAGCGCCCGCCCCCACCCCCGTCCCTAGACCTGTCGTAACCGAGGAGGCCGGCAAGCCGGTCCGCGCCCATGCATAAGCTGCCCGACACCCAAAAAGATAGCTGGCGTCAAACGCTTGGCGCCGCCCTCGACAAGGCTTCGCCGGTCGGCGCCAAACTGGTCAACTCGCTGGGCGCGCTCGTGCTCGGAGCGGACGATCAGCCAATTGCTGCCATGACAGTCCCGACAGGCGGCTCGGTCGGCGCTCCCGCAGTTGACCTCGACGCCCAGCTGAACGGTTGGACGCGCGATTTGAACCAGAGCATCCGCCGCCCCGCACGGGTCGGCATTTTCACCATGGTGGTGTTTGTCGGTGGCCTCGGCCTCTGGGCGACTACGGCGCCGCTGTCCAGCGCGGTGGTTGCCCATGGCAGCTTCGTCGCCACCGGGCAGAACAAGATCGTTCAGCATCTGGAAGGCGGCATCATCGCCAAGATCCTGGTCAACGAGGGTGACAAGGTCACCGACGGCCAAGCCATGCTGGAACTCGACGACACCAATTCAAATGCCGACGATCAGCGCCTTACCATCAAGCAGGCGACGCTTCTTGCGACCAAGGCTCGCCTCGATGCCGAACGCAACGGCGATACCGAGGTCACCTTCCCCGAACAGCTCGAAAGCATGTCCGGCAATCCGGAAGTGGCCAAGAGCATCTCGGCCCAACGCGCCCTGTTCGCCTCGCGCCAGGCCGAATTCGAAGGCCAGCGCGATATCAACGAACGCCAGATCAAGGCCATCGAGCAGGAGATCGTCGGCCTGAACGCGCAGAAGGCTTCCGCACAATCACAGCTGGAGTTCCTAAGCAAGGAAACCGAGACCGCCGCACGGCTGTTGGACAAGGGACTGTCGGAAAGTTCCCGCGTGCTGGAGCTGCGCCGCACCAAGGCCAAAACGGAAGGTGATATCGGGCAGTTCCTGGCCGAGATCGGGCGGGCCGAGCAGCGCATTCTGCAGGCGCAGAACGAGCTGACGCATCTGCACTCCAAGATGATCTCGGACGGCGCGGAACTCTACCGTGAGACGACCGCCGATCTTTCCGACACGGAGCAGCGGCTGACGGCAGCCAAGGGCGTGCTCTCGCGCCACATCATCCGCGCCCCGGTCAACGGCGTAATCGTAAAGCTGAACTACCACACCTCGGGCGGCGTCATTCCACCCGGCCAGGTGGTGGCGGAAATTCTGCCAACGGACGCCAAACTGATCGTCGAAGCCATGGTGCGCCCGGAGGAGATCGACTTCGTCCATTCCGGCCAGACAGCGGAAGTTCGCCTTTCGGCAATGAATCAGCGCACGACGCCGCTGGTGGTTGGCAACGTGGTGTACGTTTCTGCCGACAAGATTCAGAACCAGAACGCGCGCTCACCAGGCCAGGAATACTTCTATCTCGCCCGCGTGGAACTGGACGAAGCCTCGGTCAAGGAGCGCATCGGCAAACTGAAACTCTCTCCCGGCATGCCCGCCGAGGTCTATATGAAGACCGGCGAGCGCACCATGTGGCAGTACCTGACACGGCCGATCGTGGACGTAATGTGGCACGGAGCCAGGGAGCAGTAGGACTATCCCGCCGGATACCTTGCGCGTAGCTCCGCCACCTGATCCTGCGTCAACCAGCGCGTCTTCTCACCCCGCAGCATGAGGTAGAGGCGCGCCGTTTCCTCCAGTTCTTCGATAGCGCCCACCGCGGCCTCCAGCGTCGTTCCGGCAACCACCGGACCGTGATTGGCTAGCAGCACGGCGTGGTGTTTGCCTGCTTTCCGACGAACAGCTTCGGCCAGGGCCTTGTCTCCCGGAGCGTAGTATGGAACCAGCGGCAGCGTGCCAACACGCATGATGTAGTAGGCGGTCACCGGCGGCAGAACATCATCCGCATTCACGCCATCGAGGCACGAAACCGCGACTGAATGGGTCGAGTGCAGATGCACGATGGCGGCCGATTTGGCCCGTTCGCCATACATGGCCAGGTGCAGAAAGCTTTCCTTGGTCGGAGCATCGCCTCCGATGTGTTTTCCGTCGTCATTCAGCCGCGAGAGTCGGGCCGGATCGAGCCGATTGAGGGCAACGCCTGTCGGCGTCATGAGCCAACCTCCAGGAACGCGCGCACTAATGTTGCCCGACGACCCAAAGGTCAGCCCACGCTCGAAAATCGACCGGCCGTAGCGGCAGATGTCCTCAGCGATCCGATCATTCTCGCTCATGCCAACACCTTGAAAGCTTTCACGAAAAAGTCATCCGTGCCAAAATTACCGGACTTGAGGGCGAGCGCCAGCTGTGGCTCGCCGAGCGACATGGTCCAGGGCACGCCAGGATCGATCTGAGATCCGATGCGCAAAGCCGTGACCCCAAGTTTTTGCACGACCGCTCCGGATGTTTCGCCGCCAGCCACCACCAGTTTGCGCACCCCAGCCGCGACCAGGCCTTGCGCAATGCGCGCCAGCGCGTCTTCCACCAACGCGCCCGCCCGCTCACGGCCGAGTTCGGCCTGTATGCGTTTGATCTCCTGCGGCGGCGCACTGGCGGAGACCAGGATTGGCTCGGGGCCGAGCATGCTCCTGGCGCGCGCGAGCACCTCCCCCACTACGTCTTGGCCGGCAGCAAGCTGCACGGGGTCAACCTCAAACACGGGGTGATTGGCTCGCATATGCGCCACCTGCCGCAAGGTCGCCGCCGAGCAGCTGCCCGAAATGACTGCTGCAGCACCGTCTACCGGCGGTAGCCGATCCGCCGACGTATCAATCTGAAATTTGTGGAACCGTTCGAAATTGTGCGGAAGCCCAAGCGCCAGACCGGACCCGCCCGTGATCAGCGGGAAGCCGGCGACAGCTTCGCCCAGATCGATCAGGTTGCGGTCGGTGAGCGCATCGACAATGGCATAGCGATGGCCGGAGTGGCGCAACGCGTTGACGGCCTTCCAGATCGACCGGGCGCCCATGCGCACTGTCGGAAAGGGGATCAGCCCCGCCTTACCTGTGGTTTGGCGGCCCAGCACGCGCACGAGGTCGGAATCCAGCATGGGCGTTAGCGGATGATTGCGCATCGAAGAGTCCGACAGCAGCCGATCGCCGACGAACAGATAGCCGTTGTAAATCGTGCGGCCGTTCTCGGGGAAGGCCGGGCAGGCAATGGTGAATTCAGAGCCGAGGTCGGCAAGCAGGGCGTCCGCCACTGGGCCAATGTTTCCCGCGTCGGTGGAATCGAAGGTGGAGCAGTACTTGAAGAAAATCTGCTGCGCGCCAGCCCGCTTAAGCCAAGCGAGGGACGCGCGCGACCAGACGACGGCGTCAGCGACCGGCGCAGTGCGAGATTTCAGCGCGACGACGATGGCATCGGCTTCGGGAATCCCCGTCGTTCCATCTGGCACTCCGACCAGTTGCACGGTCCGCATGCCGCCACGCACCAGTGTGTTGGCAAGATCGGTGGCGCCGGTGAAATCATCAGCAATGCAGCCGAGGAGCAGAGGACGGGTCATGGTTTGAACCTTCATGGCATGCGGCAATGATAGGCGTAGCAGCCGGTGTGCCGCAATGGACTGGGTTCCGAACCCGCATTGCACTCGTCGCCGGTATCGCCCAAGATGCGAGCGCGCCTCAACCCTCCCGGACAGTTGCCATGCCCCGTTTCGCCGCCAATCTGAGCATGATGTTCACGGAGTTGCCGTTCCTCGACCGGATCGATGCGGCGGCCGGGCACGGCTTTGGCGCGGTGGAATTCCTGTTTCCGTACGAGCACCCCGCGGCGGAGATTGCTTCGCGTCTTGAGCGGCACGGTTTGACCCAAGCTTTGTTCAACCTGCCCCCAGGCGATTGGGCCAAGGGCGAGCGCGGCTTGGCGATTTTTCCCGATCGTATGGCCGAGTTCGCCGCAGGTCTGGACAAGGCCCTTAATTACGCCAAGACGCTGGGTTGCAAAAAGCTGCATGTCATGGCGGGGATCATTCCGGCCGGCGCCGATACTGCAAAGCTTGAGGCCACCTACATCGCCAACCTGCAGCTGGCCGCGGACCGCGCCGCACCGTTTGGCATTCAAATCCTGATCGAACCCCTGAACCCGCGCGACATGCCGGGCTACTACCTTATGAGCTTTGGTCAAGCACGCGATATCCTCACCAAAGTCTCCCGTCCGAACGCCAAGCTGCAACTGGACCTCTACCACCGGCAGATGAACGCTGGTGGCCTTGCCGACGCCACACGCGAGTTCTGGCCGCTGGTCGGCCACATCCAGATCGCGGGCGTGCCCGGCCGACACGAGCCGGACGTGGGCGAAATAAACTATCCCTATCTGTTCGAGCTGATCGACAGTCTCGGCTATGACGGCTGGATCGGCTGTGAGTATCGCCCCCAGGCCGGCACGGCGGCGGGGCTTGGCTGGGCGAAGGACTATGGAATCAGGCAGTAACGGAGATGGTCCCATGAAAGTCGCGATCACCGGCGGCGCAGGCTTCGTCGGCCGCAAGCTTGCCGAACGTCTGGCCAAGGACGGCGGTCTTGGCGGGCGCGAGATTACCGGCATGACGCTTTACGACGTCGTGACGCCAACCGCCCCCGCTGGCGCGAAATTTCCGGTCAAGCTGCTCACCGGCGACATGCCCGCGCCGGGTGAGACGGACGCTCTGGTTGCCGACCGGCCCGACGTCATCTTCCACCTCGCCGCCATCGTATCGGGCGAGGCGGAGCGGGAGTTCGACAAAGGCTATCGCATCAACCTGGAAGGGACGTCGCGACTGCTGGAAAGCATCCGGCACGGCTATGCTGCCGCGAATATCAAGCCGCGCCTGGTGTTTACGTCTTCAATTGCGGTTTTCGGCGCCCCGCTTCCAGACAAGATCCCCGATGAGTTCCAGCACACACCGCTGACCAGCTATGGCACACAAAAGGCGATCGGCGAACTGCTACTGTCAGACTACACGCGCAAAGGGTTTGTCGATGGCATCGGCATCCGCCTGCCGACGGTCTGTATCCGTCCTGGAAAGCCGAACAAGGCTGCGTCCGGCTTCTTCTCCAACATCTGCCGCGAGCCGCTCGCCGGACACGAAGCTGTTCTGCCGGTCGGCGAAGATGTCATGCATTGGCACGCCAGCCCGCGCGCGGCCATCGGGTTTCTGCTGCGGGCGGCGACGATCGATGGCGCGGACGTTGGACCGCGCCGCAATATCTCGATGCCGGGGTTGGCTGTGACGGTCGGTGAGCAGATCGCGGCGCTGCGCAAGGTGGCCGGCGACGCCGTGGTCAAACGCATCCGCCGTGAACCCGATCCGTTCATTCAGAAGATCGTCGCGGGCTGGCCGCGCAATCTCGATCCCAAACGGGCGCTGGCGCTTGGGTTCAAGACCGATGCGTCGTTCGAGGAGATCGTCCGCATCCACATCGAAGACGAGCTCAATGGGGTAATTGCCCGGTGACGGTGGCCGGCAACGCACGTGGAGGGCAGCAAGTCCAGCCCTGCTGCCCTAACGACGAAGAAGCTATTTCTTTTCTACAATGTCCTTCTTCAACGGCGCGAGCGCCGAGACCAGTTCCTTCTGGTCTGCCTTCTTCACTTTGAACTTGTTCAGCGATTTGGCGAGGTCCTCGACCAGCGCGTCGAAGTCCTTGCCGCCGACGCCCATGCCAGCGTGCGCGGTTTTCATGTCCTTGCCGGTGTATTTGCAGGGACCTCCGGTGGCCTGGCAAAGCTGGTCCACCAGTTCCATCTTCAGATGCGGAATGTCCGCCTTGGCAAAGAACGCATTGATCCGCTTGTCGGCAGCGACATTGCCGACAAAATCATCGACGACCGCTGTGATGGCCGCTTTGCCACCGAGGCGGTCGAACAGCGATTTTTGCATGGCGATGGCCGGTGTTACGGCCAGAGCAATGGCTGCGAGTGCGATAACGGCGCGCATCAGTTTCCTCCAGTGCTAAAGTGCGGTGGCGGCAGGCCCGATTCCGGACGCAATAATTGTCCGCCCTTTGCAGCTACGTGGGGATGCGCGGTCCGGATCACTTGCCCTTAACCGTGGCCCGCCCTAGCCTGACTATGCAGGTAGCACTCAGGCACGGGACATCAGATGG